>JALTHX010000266.1:0-2057 GCA_027076005.1 Caldisericaceae bacterium | reverse complement strand
GCCATATCTTGCCCATATACTTTATGGCAGGTTGGTTCCCCTCTTCTCAAATCACTGTTGTCCATCAAAGGAAGGTCGTCATGAATTAAAGAATAAGTATGTATCATCTCAATCGCAGAAGCAAAAGAAAGTATTGCTTCTTCGTTTTCGTTTAAGGCACCAAACGTAGAAATCATTAAAATCGGGCGGATACGTTTCCCTCCGGAGAGCAAACTGTAAGACATTGCAGCATACAGCACTGAGTGCTCTTTAAGCGGCGACACCACTGCTTCCAAAACGGAGTCTACAAACTTTTTCTTTTCTTTGAGGTATTCCTCAATGTTCATAAATTACCTCCTAATATATCTCAAACCCTGTTAATCCTGATATTTTATTTAAAATTTTATAATCAACAGATTTCACTTCCGAATATATGTTACCTCTTTGCAAAGTTTTTACTAACTTCAATAAAACATTTTCTTCGCCTTCCGCAACCACCTCAACGCTTCCATCCGGCATATTTTTTGCATACCCGTTTAAATTTAATTTTACAGCGTTTCTTTGCACAAAATACCTAAAACCCACGCCCTGTACAAAACCGTACACACGTGCTTCAAGCCGTTTCTGGTTCACCCTGCTTTCTCCTAAGATAAGACCTCAAGACCCCATTTACAAAATCTTTAGAGTTTTCAGCGCCATACTTTTTTGCAATCTCAACGGCCTCGTATACCACAAGCCCGTCGTCCGACTTATTTGAGTAGTCTATTTCATAGAGTGCAAGCCTGAGAATCTCCTTATCCGGTGCGCTAAGCCGCCCAAAATCCCAATTCTCCAGCAAACTTATAATCTTCTCGTCTATTTCCTTAACGTTCGTTAAAGTTCCGTTTACTAATTTCAGTGCAATGTCAATTGCAACAGGAGGCTCATGTTGAAATAAACTTAATACGTCCGGTAACGTATTTTTACCTACATCAACGGCAAACAAAATTTTAAATGCAGTTTCCCTTGCCTTTCTCCTAATCTTCATATTTTACATCTTCTACAACAACATTGATTTTGCCTACTTTAAAAGGAGTTATATTCTCAAGCTGGTTTCTTACATTATACTGGATCTCTTTTCCTATTTTCTTCAAATCAAAGCCATATTTTACAATAATAAAAATATTCATACTTATAATGTTATCTTCCGTAACGATAAAATCTATTCCATGCGGATGTTTTTTATCCTCGTTAAGATAGGGTATATACTCTTCAATTCCCTTCCATGTATCAACAACACCCTCAACTCCAAGTGTTGCATTTAAAATTATTGATTCTATTGCTTCATCTTTTATAATAACATTTTTCATTATTTGCTCACCCTCTCAAGATATGCGCCTGTGCGCGTATCTATTCTTATCACGTCTCCTTCATTTATAAATAACGGAACATTCACCTTATATCCGGTTTCCAGTATGGCAGGTTTCATTGCAGTTGTAGCAGTATTACCTTTTATTCCGGGCTCAGTATGTGTGATTTTAAGTTCCACAAAGGTAGGCAAATCCACCGAAACAGGCCTTTCTTTGTGAAACACGACTTTCAGCTCAAGATTGTCTTTAAGGAAGTTTACTGCACCCCCTACCTCCTTTTTACTGAGGTAGACCTGCTCGTATGTTTCCATATCCATAAATACAAAGTTTTCACCTTCTCTATAAAGATACTGCATAGTTTTTCTTTCCAAGAAAGCCTTTTCAAATTTTTCTTCTGGCCTGAATGTCTTTTCAACAATATTTCCAGTATCAAGATTCTTAATCTTCAGGCGTACAAAAGGAGAACCTTTTCCTGGTTTAATATGTTGAAAAGTAACAACTACATATAAATCGCCATCCATTTCAAACGTAACTCCAGATCTCAAATCATTTGCTACAATCATAAATCCTCCTTATGCCTCTATTTTTTTATATAAATAATAACACAAAAGAGCATTTCGTCAACTATATATTATTAAAAACTCTCTTCAAATTTTATTCATATTTTGTACTATACTATAAGTGCAATGAAAAAAATAATGATAGTAGAAGATGACGATAATATTAGGG
>JALTHX010000265.1:0-2058 GCA_027076005.1 Caldisericaceae bacterium | reverse complement strand
CATTCTTTCCTTGCCGCCTGCTATCTGCAGCAGTTCGTGGTACTCATCGACATCCCACTGGAAATTGTAGCCGAATTCCTTAAAGGTCTTGTTAAATGCAACCCTGTGTCCGTCTCTTTCCGTATCTATTATTACACCGTCTTGGTCAAAAAAGAACGCTTTAACTGTTCCCATAGTTCTTTCTCCTTATCTTAGGCTCTTTCTAACTGCCGAAAAAGTCTTTAATAACCTTAACAGCGAGTTTGTTCTCTTCTTCTGTACCGATTGTTATCCTGAAAAATCCATCACTGCCGTACATTTCCGGTTGAGGCCTTAAAATTATACCGTTTTTTTCCGCATAGGCAACAACATCATTTCCCTTTTTACCTGCACCTTTGGCATCAAAGAGTATATAATTGCCGTTGGAGTGAAAAATTGTAAGTCCCTTTATGCTCGAAAGGCTTTCCTCTATGTATTTAACCTGGCTGTTAATGAAATTAACCCTGTAGTTAAGCCCTTCTGTATCTTCAAATGCGGCAAGAGCAGCCCACATGGTTACAGTGCTTACATTCCAGGGAATTAATGTTCCGGCTATCCTTGCTATCACTTCTTTATTGCTTAAAAGGTAACCGAAACGCATTCCCGCAAGCCCGTACGCTTTGGAGAGTGTGCGTGTAACCATGACATTGGGATAATCTTTAATTAAGCCTATTTTAGATTTTTTAAGCCCTGCAAATTCAACGTATGCCTCGTCAATTACAAAGGGAATCCCGGTCTCTGCTATTCTTATAAAGTCCTTATCATCCATAAAATTACCGGTAGGATTGTTCGGATTAGCTATGACAATTATCTTAGTCTTTGGAGTTATGGCCTTAAGAATGGAATCTACGTCGAATTTAAACTGTTTATCCTCGTATATCATGGGCACAGAAACCAGTTTAGCACCAACCACTCCGGCCCTGAGTTTGTATATTCCAAAACAGGGTGTGTGTTGAATAACCTCCTCCCCCTGGTTAGGAACTATGAGGCTTCTCCAGATCATATCATAAACTTCGCTTGAGCCGTTTCCTATAAGTACATTTTCAGGACCATCTAAACCGTTTATCTCTGCTATCTTTGTACGTACAGCTGTGCCCTGATCGGCATATCTGTTTCCTATTCTAGCATATTTATTTACTGCTTCGAGCACCTTTTCCGATGGTTCAAGCGGGTTCTCGTTCGACATCATTCTGTGTAAAGATTTGTTTCTCCATGCAAGTTCGATATGCGGAGAGATATACATCTTTATTCCCTTAAGCCATGGTACAAAGTAATCATTCATTTCTCGCTTCATTAATTTTCTCCTTGTTGTTTTAGTATTGTTTTTATGCTTTACCGGCAGATCCAAAAAGATCTATCCAGGATTCTATAAGTTTTATTGTTGCCTCTTTCCCCGCTTTATCCACCTTACCCGGGTTGTATTCGTCTCTGTGAGCTGATATATATTCATATACGGAATCTATCCATACATGTTTAAGATTGGTGGATACGTTAAACTTGGAACCTCCAAGTGCCACAAGTCTTTTAACAACGTCGGGCTGAAGGCCTGTACCGCCGTGTATTACCAGAGGCACCTTTGCTCCTTTACCGTTGAACCTTTCAAAGATGGTTTTTAATCTATCGAAATCCAGTTTGGGATTCTTGGTTTTGTAAATACCATGTGCGGTACCTATTGCAGGTGCAAGCAGATCCACACCTGTTCTTTCGACAAATTCCACCGCCTTGTCAGGGTCGCACAGGGCAGCTTCGTTCTCTGCAACTTTTATCTGGTCTTCTACTCCGGATACCGTTCCGAGCTCTCCCTCTACCGATTTGCCTCCGAGCTTGTGGACATAATCGCATACCTCTTTCGTCTGTTTTACGTTCTCTTCAAATACCTGCTTCGATGCATCTATCATTATGTTTGTATAACCTGCGTCTGCGCATTCTTTACAGAATTCCACATCGGTACTGTGATCGAGATGCAGGCAAATCGGTATCGGAGCACTTTCGGCAAGAGTCCTGTATGCCGCCGCTATTACCTTAGGGCCTAAAAACTTA
>JALTHX010000264.1:0-2063 GCA_027076005.1 Caldisericaceae bacterium | reverse complement strand
CCGGAATATCGCTGAAAAGCTCGTCTATGCTGTCTATACCGATGGTTCTGAGCATCTCCTGAATCTCACGGTCTTCGGGCATATCACCTGCTATGATGAGGGTAAAATAAGGTTTGGGGTTGGAAAGTGATAAATAATATCTTTTGATTGTGTGAGCGTGGATGAGAAAGAGTACCTCGAGAGCATAAGAAGAAAGGCCGGAAGGGCCGGAATACTCATGGGTGTCTGGCTTGTCGTGGCATTCCCGCTCATAGCGCTCGGATACGGTGGTTTTGTGACCATGCTTCTGGTCCTGCTCTCGCTGCCCGTGCTTCTCATAGCATCCGGAATAAGAGAGACCGCATCGAAAAAGCATCTGAACATCTGGTTCTCCACGGAGGACCTGAGCGCTCCGATGATGGATTTTCTGAAGGTCATCTATCCCTTCATGATCCTGCTTTCAACCGAGTTCCTCGTTATCATGTACCATTTTATCGGATGGGATTTCTTCAGAGATGAAAGCTTCATCATGTTCCTTCTCGGCATGGGAATGCTGGCGACAGCGCTTCCAGTCATTGCAACCACACAGAAGTGGAGGGCCAAAAGAATGGGAAAATCCAGAAGTATCAAGGTGGAAATAAAGCAGAAAGATGCTCTGGAACTCGTGAAGAGAGCGCTCTCCAATCTCGGAATAGAGTATGAAGAGAAGAAGAAATCAGCGTGGAGCGCTCCGCCTCTGAACTACCTTGAGACCTCTTCTGGAATGAGAATAACAATATGGCCGGATGGGAACAGGTCCGGCATTGAGATATACAGGATAGCTGAGGATGAAAGGAAAGAGCGGGAGATTGAAAAGGAAATATCGAAACTGATTGAGGAACATCGTGGAAAGCTTTAAGTATTCTCAATGAAATGCACCAAAGTGGACAGAAATGTCAATGATGGTGCGTTGAAATGAGAAACAAGGTTTTGTGCTGGACATTATTCCTCTGCCAGCTCAACTAATGCATCTTCAAGCTGTTTTATGGCCTCTTCTTCAATCCGGTTTGCCTTGTCTTTCTTCGTGTATGCCTCGATGACTAACGAGCCGATTTTTTCTTCGATGCTTTTTTCAGTTGGGATGGGTATCAGTATACTCTCCATATCTCTTGGGTCTAAAACTTCAACTACTGCGCCCAATTCTTTGGATTTGAGTTGATATTGAGCATAGTTTGTATTTAAATATGCCAAAAGATAGCCAGAATTAATTTTTTGGGGACATACTCTAAGAATGTTGTGCGAGGCCAGCCAATCATCCCAATATTCTGTAACTAAAGCGTTAAGCCCTGTTGTTCCTCTTTCTGTAGTTAATATCCACCCTTTTTTGATTTTATATTTTTCAATAATGTTTTTTCCTCGCTGATAAAAAGATGCTCCAGAAATATACTTTAAATTAAAAAGTTTTATCTGTTTTAAATGTGTACCAGATAATATAGGATAGCCCTCTTTAGCTTTGACATAAATTCTTTTATATGTAGGTAAATCAAATACCTTAGCAATTCCATCCCCAAGCTTTTTTAATTCAAAAAGTCCTTTCTTTTCTTTATCTTTTAGATTTTTCTTTATTAACCTCAGAACAGGCACATGATAACTAGCATCCAGCCGATAATCCAGTTCGCTGGCATTAACAGTGAAAGCCTTTACAATCCTCCCGGCATCTCCGCCAAAATATTCGACATCGTCTTCATCTATCTTCGGCAACCCGAGTTCGGAGTATATCATTTCCTCTGCCTTTAAAAGAAGTTCCTGCGCCTCTTCGCGCAATCTATGGGCTTCGAGAATTTTCTTGCTTATTTCTTCCTCTAAATCTGGAATTCGAGGTATGGGTATATTGGCAACATGATGGGGCTCTATGTGTTTTACTGTCGAGCCATATTGGTCTTTTGTTAGCAACGCCTGACCAATCCATGTGTTTAGGTAGGCATAAAGATAACCAAGAGAATCTTTAGATTTCGGAATTACTCGAATTATATCATGTGATAAAACACATTTAGAGATGGCAGAATTGCTTATAATCGTCCTTCCTATGGTTCCAGAGCAAGTTA
>JALTHX010000263.1:0-2084 GCA_027076005.1 Caldisericaceae bacterium | reverse complement strand
CACTCGCAGGGCTGCTTTACAAGTTCAGGAAAGAAGACATATTTAGCCCTTTTAAGGGGATGATTTTTGCTCTTGGTGCGGAAACATTTCATATGTCACTTGTCTTGCTGCTTGCAAAACCTTATCCCGCTGCGCTTAAGCTGATAAATATTATAAGCGGGCCAATGATACTTGCAAATGGCATCGGAGTGGGGCTGTTCCTGCTTGTATTAAAAGCAGCCTTTAGGGAGAAGGAAAGACTCACTGCAATTACTGCGGAAAAGGTGCTGAAAATAGCGGAAAAAACTCTGCCTGTTTTAAGCAACGGCCTCACGGAGAAAACAGCAGGTATCGCAGCAAAAATCATTTTGAAAAATACAAATCTTGATTCTGTTGGAATTACCGATACTAAAAAAATACTTGCATTTTACGGTGCAGGTGAAGGCCATCATAAAGCCGGCGATTATTTTCACACGGCAGCAACAAAAGAAGCGGTGAAAACCGGCGAAGTGGTTATGATGTACACGCGGGAACAAATAGGGTGCAATGTAAAAAACTGCCCTCTTGAATCGGGCATTGTGGTGCCGATGAAATCTTCCGACGGTGAGGTATTCGGAGTTTTGAAGCTTTACAGAATAAAACGGTATGCAATCAGCCTGCTTGACAAAGAGATTGCCAAAGGGCTTGCCGATATTCTTTCCACCCAAATACAGCTTAACAGGATAGAGCGTGAAAAGAAGCTTAGAATGATTTCGCAGATCCGTGCGCTTCAAGCGCGGATAAATCCCCATTTCCTGTTTAATGCTTTGAATACAATCAGGTATATGGTAAGAATGGATCCTGGCAGAGGCTATGACCTTTTGCTCAAATTAAGTTTAATCCTCAGGGAAACGCTTGAAAGAAAAACTAATTTCGTAGCATTGAAAAAAGAGATTGAATTTATAAAGGCGTATGTTGACATTGAGAAAGGGCGTTTTGGTGATAGGCTTGAAGCAGAGTTTGACATAGATAAAAGCACGGAAGAAGTTGATATTCCCTCTCTTATTCTTCAACCTATTGTAGAGAATGCCATAAAGCATGGGTTTTCTCCCGATGTTAAAAAGCTGAAAATAAAAATATGTTCATATTTTCGCTTTAACACATTATATCTTGTAGTTTCGGATACAGGGAAAGGAATAAACAAAAATAAACTAAAAGAAATACTGGATTATGAGGGCGGCAAATCCATAGGGATTAAAAATGTGCTGGAAAGGCTTAAAAACCTCTATGGAAATGAATATTATTTTAAAATTACTTCTGTTCCTCGAAGAGGTACAAAGGTTGTAACAGGCATACCACAGGAGGGAGTAAAAAAATGGTTATTAGAGCGATTATCGTTGACGACGAAAAACCAGCAAGAGAAGAAATAAAATATTTACTGTCCCATTTTAGGGATTTTTTAGTGGTTGGGGATTTTAGCAATGCGTTTGATGCATTAAACGGAATTCTTTCGGAGAATGTGGATGTTGTATTCTTTGATGTTGATATGCCTGGTTTCTCCGGTATCCAGCTCGCCGAATCACTGAAGAATACGGACAATGCTCCGATAGTTGTTTTTATAACCGCTTATTCTGATTATGCAGTGAAGGCATTTGAACTAAATGCTGCTGATTACCTCGTAAAACCGGTTGACCCTGAAAGGTTTGCGGAGATGATTTATAGGGTAAAAGGAAAGCTATCACGGCAAAAAGTAAAAACGCCTGATTTTATTGTTGGGGAGAGGCAGAGCAGCATCTTTTTGCTGAAGCCTATAAATATTATATATTTTTACACAAAGAAAGAGAAAGTTTTTGCAAAAACGAAACAAGGAGATATGTGCTGTAAAGGCCTTACTCTGCAAACTGCCGAAGAAAAGTTGCGTAAATATAATTTTTTTAGGGCACATAAGGGGTATCTCATAAACGTAAATGAAATTAATAAAGTAATTCCCTGGTTTAAGGGAAAATATTTGATAGAAATGAGTAACGGAGAAAAAGTGCCCTTGTCTCCGCACAGGCAGAAAGAATTCAGGAAAAATTTTTTGAACAGTTAACCGGTAATTTTTTACTTTTACTGCAAATTTTTAC
>JALTHX010000262.1:0-6450 GCA_027076005.1 Caldisericaceae bacterium | reverse complement strand
CACGGACAATAATGCCTGCCCTTACATCTTCTTCGGAGAGCGGCTCTCCCATACCTGATGCATGACTCATAAGTAAATTCTCTTGCAGTTTTTCCACGTCCTCTTTGGGTATCACATAATCAACAAGACTTCCAAATCCGGTTGTAACTCCATATATTACTTTTCCCTCGGATGCAAGTTTCTCTATGAATGAGGCAGACCGGTCTATTTTATCAAACGCAGTTTCCAGAAGTGAAACCTCCTCATAAAACAAGGCGGTTCTCTCAACTTCTTTTAAGGAGAGCGATTCCCCGTCAAGTTTTATCATAACATTCTCCTTATGACAGTTTCTGCCTCCTTAAGGCTTTTCACAAATGGTGACATAGCAGCTCTGTTGTCAGGTAAAATTTGGATCGGTCTTAACCCGGCATCACGCGCCCCAAGAAAATCAATTGTAATCGAATCACCAATATGCACAGCTTCCTTGCATTTTACTCCCGCGCGTTCGCAGGTGAGTAAAAATATCTGGGCATTGGGCTTTCTCAGATGCACTTCGTCGGAAAATGTGAGCACGTCAAAAAAGTTCAGGATGCCAGCCTCTTTCAAAAGTATTCTTAGCACTCTGCCTGGCGTTCTTCCTGTATTAGAAATAAGGGCAAGCTTATAATTTTCCTTGAATTTCATCAAAGTTTCTTTTACATCGTTTTCCATAAACCTCGGGGGCTTATCAAGAGCCTCTTCGGTGTATTCCTTCAAAATGATTTGAAACTGCTCTTCGGTTGGATTTACGCCAAGCAGCTTAAAAAGGTATTCAAGCTGTGTTTCAGGCAAAATTGCCCATTCATTTTTTTCAGTAGGGCATTTGAAGCTTGCCACAAGTTCGGCAAAAAAATTCATTATTGCCATTTTGTAGTGAGAGCTTAATTTTAGGACATTGAGGATGAATTCGGCACGTTTTTCATCACGCTCATGTTCCATCGAATGCCCATCTGTTATAAGCGTGTCCCATAAATCCAGAGAAATCAATTTAATCATTTGGAATACTCCTTTTCAAATCGTTTAATGTCTTCTGTTTTTCCAACGAGGAAAAGCGTATCGTTTTCCAATATCTTTTCATCTGCGGAAGGAGAAACAATCACATTTGAATCGCGTTTCACGGCGATTACGGTTATACCGAACTTATTGCGCAAAGAAAGCTTTTTCAAGGTATAACCTTCCAGTTTTTTTACGGCCTTATATTCAACAAGGTCAAATTCTTTGGATATGGAAATATAATCCAAAATGTTCGTAGAAGCAATTTTATTTGCAATTCTTTCACCCATATCCTGCTCCGGAAAAACAACATCTTCAATTCCAATTTTCTTCACAACTCTCCCGTGAATTTTGCTGCTAACTTTTACTATGATGTTTTTAATTCCCAGCTCCTGAAGAACGAGTGATACAAGTATATTGGACTGCACATCTCCTATTGCAACAACAACAGTATCACAGTTTTTAATACCTGCTGCAGCAAGTGCTTCGGGGTCTGTTGCCTCTACAACTTCCGCAAAGCTTACCTCATCTTTTATATCTTCCACAAGAGCCATATCCTTGTCTATTGCAAGCACAGGATACCCAAGCTTTTCAAGGTGTATTGCAACTGACGAGCCAAACTTGCCAAGCCCTATTACTCCAAATTGTTTTTTAGCCATAAATTCCTCCTTAACCTATCGCAATTTCTTCTTGCGGATATTCTACTTTCGGCAATTTCTTTCTGCCTATCATACTCAAAACAAAACTGATAGGCCCTACTCTACCGACAAACATCGTTGCCATTATAACAAATCTTGAAACATCGGACAGGTGAGGCGTAATCCCTGTAGAAAGCCCTACTGTGCCAAATGCCGAGAAAACTTCAAACATCACCTGCAAAAATGTAAATTTATCCTGCTCTGCCATTAATATAATAACCGTAGAAACAATAATGACAAAGAGCCCAAACCCCACAATAAAAACGGCACGGGATACTGTTTCCCTCTCTATAGAGCGGCCGAATATCACGACTCTCCGCCTGCCCTGAATTGCCTTTATCACAAATATAATAAAAATGACAAATGTAGTTGTTTTTATCCCACCGGCAGAGCCTCCCGGCGAACCACCGATAAACATCAAAATCATTAAGATAAACAGCGTTGCCTGACGAAGACTTGCCATACTTACTGTATTAAAGCCTGCAGTCCTTGGAGTGATTGACTGAAAAAATGCGGCAAGTACCTTTCCCCTCAATGGGAGATTTCCAATAGAACGCGGGTTACTCCACTCAAGCAGCAAAAAGAGCCCTGCTCCTAAAACAATAAGAATAAACGTTGTGCGAAGAACAATTTTCGAGTGCAAAGACATATGTTTTCTCTTTCTTCTTGCATAAGGGTGAACAAGCTGCCAAAGCAGGTAAAATCCTATACCACCCATTACAATAAGCGTCATAACAGTAAGGTTTACCGTTAAATCATTTGCATAGCCCGTAAAACTTTTGAAACCGCCCATAATATCAAAACCTGCATTGCAAAACGCGGAAACAGCGTGAAAAGCCCCCATTTCAAGCGCACGAGAAAACGGATAGATATGCATAAAACGCAGCGTAAGGGCAACGGTGCCTATCCCCTCAAAGAAAGCTACAATTGCAATTGTCGTCCTTGTAAAATGCATTATTCCGGAAAGATGCGAAACGTTTAAGCCCTCTTTTAACGCAACTCTCTGCCCTAGAGAAACATGCCTGTTAAAGGCAAGCAAGAAGAAAGTTGCAATTGTCATATATCCGAGCCCTCCGAATTGGATGAGTGAGATAATAATAAATTTCCCCCACCCTGACCAAAAAGTACCTGTATCAACCGCGACAAGCCCTGTTACACAAACCGCGGAAGTTGCAGTAAAATATGCAATAACCGGATTAGTAAAATGATGCGCGGCACTTGCAAAGGGGAACAAAAGCAGTGTCCCTCCTGTAATAATAAGTCCCAAAAAACTTAAAACAACTATCCTAATAGGGGTAAGCTTTTTTTTAATCATTTTTATGCTTTTTTAAGCGCGATTTTGTATGTCGTTTCGTTTATCTTAAGTTCTTTAACGGAAGTAGGATTATCAACTTTATCTATGGATAAGGCAAGAGTTTCCTTCTTTATGTAGTCTTCAAACATACTCACCGCATCGTCCGATGGCTCCACCGAAAGTTTAATACGATCTGAAATATCAAGGCTTGCCTCTTTTCTTAAGTTCTGGACAGCATGTACAATTTCTCTTGCTGCACCTTCCATCATAAGTTCATCGCTGAGCGCCGTGTCAAGGAAAACAAAGTAACCTCTGTCAGATAGCCCTATAAAATTTCCTTTGCCTTCAATGTCAAGCAATACCCCATTTTTTGATAGCCAAAGCGTTTCTTTGTCGATATTTACCGAAACTTTTCCAGTTTCCACAAACTCAAACCCTTTTCCTTCCTCATTTAACGCCTTTGCAATAAGCGGAAGTTTTTTGCCATAAGACTTTCCAAGCACAGGTAAGTTCGGTTTTAGTGAAACAGCACAGTAATTGGAAATATTATCTGCTATTTCAACATCCTTTATATTCAACTCTTCTTCTATAGCCGTTTTGTATTCCACAATAACCTTTCGTTCATCCAAGTCTTTCAAATAAACAACAATTTTTGAAAGTGGCTGCCTCACCCTAATTCCAGATTTTTTCCTTGCAGCCCTTCCAAGGGAAGTAATATTTATAAGAAGCTCCATATTATTTATCAGTTTTTCGTCTATTAGCTTTTCGTTCGGCACGGGATAATCTTCCAGATGGACACTTTCTTTTGCATCCTTGTCAATATTTTTTACAAGATTCTGATAAAGCATTTCCGACAGAAACGGCGTAAACGGGGCAATCATAACCGTAAATTTTCTCAGTACTTCATACAGAGTAAAATATGCGGAAAGCTTGTCACTGTCGTTCTCACTTTTCCAGAACCTGCGCCTTGAGCGCCTCACATACCAGTTCGAAAGGTCATCCACAAAAGCCTGCATTTCCCTCGTAAGCGGAGTTATATCAAACTGCTCCATCCGCTCCAGGGCATGTTTGTTCAAGCTTTCTAATTTGGAAATAATCCATTTGTCCATCACACTGCGTTTTTCCACAGGTATATACTCCGCTTCAAGCGGATTAAACTTATCAACATTCGAATAAAGCGCAAAGAACGAATACACATTCCTCAGTGGAATAATAAATCCCTTTAAGGCATCATTTACCACGCCATGCCCAAACCTTCTCGGAGTCCAGGGAGGCGATGCCGTATAGATAGACCACCTGAACGCATCAGCACCCTGCTTGTTAAGGATTGACCACGGGTCAATTACGTTTCCCTTCGACTTGCTCATCTTTTGCCCTTTTTCATCCAGAACAAGTTCAAGGCACATCACATTTTTATAGGGCGACTCTCCACGCACAAGAGTAGAAATTGCAATAAGCGAGTAGAACCAACCGCGCGTTTGGTCAATACCTTCGGTAATAAAGTCAGCAGGGAAATTCTCTTCAAATTCTTTCTTATTCTCAAAGGGATAGTGCCACTGAGCGTAAGGCATAGAGCCAGAATCAAACCACACATCGATTACTTCAGGCACTCTCTCCATTATTCCCCCGCACTTGGGGCACTTGATATGAATATTATCTACGTAAGGCTTGTGAAGCTCAATATCCTCAGGGACATCTTCGATAGCCCTTCCCCTGAGCTCCTTAATGCTGCCGATTGCTTCCTTGTGCCCACACTCTTTGCAGACCCATATATTAAGGGGGGTACCCCAAAAGCGCTCCCTTGAAAGTGCCCAGTCATTAATGTTTTCAAGCCAATTCCCAAACCTTCCGTGCTTTATGTGCTCAGGATACCAATTTACAGTTTCATTATTTGCAAGAAGCTTGTCTTTCACATCCGTAATTTTTATAAACCACGACTTCTTTGCATAGTAAAGGAGAGGTGTTCCGCATCTCCAACAGAACGGGTAGTCATGCTCGTAAAGCTCTTTCTTAAATAAAAGGCCTCTTTCTTTGAGATCATTGATGATAAGAGAGTCAGCCTTTTTTACAAACATCCCTTTCCATGGGCCAGCAGTGAGTTTTCCTTCAAGGTCTACAAGCTGGACAAAAGGCAAATCGTATTTTATCCCCATCCTGAGGTCATCTTCACCAAAGGCAGGTGCCATATGCACAAGCCCGCTGCCATCCGTTGCCGTAACAAAATCACCGATAACAACCTTGAATCCTTTTTCTTTTTCTTCGCTTGTAAGGCCCGAAAAATCATAGAGCGGTTCATATTTTAAGCCGTCAATTTCTTCCGCTTTAAGCTTTTTAATTATTTTGTAATCTTTACCTAAAACAGCCTCGGCGCGAGGTTCTGAAATGATAAGTTTTTCCTCATTGTATTCTACAAGTAGGTAGGTAAATTCGGGATTAATTGCTACTGCAACATTGGACGGAAGAGTCCACGGCGTAGTTGTCCACACTAAAAGAGAAGTATCGGGAAATCTGTCGTCCCTTACTTTAAACCGCACGAATACGGAAGGGTCTTTAACCTTCTTGTATCCAAGGGAAACTTCGTGTGAGGAGAGCGTTGTTCCGCAGCGGGGGCAGTAAGGCACAACCTTGCGCCCCTCGTAAAGAAGCCCTTTATTAAAAATCTCTTTTAAAATCCACCAGACAGTTTCGAGATATTTGTTGCTATAGGTAAAATAAGCGTGCTCCATATCAAGCCAAAAACCTATTCTATCAGTCATTCTCTCCCATTCTTCTTCATATTTCATTACACTCTCTTTGCAGAGTTTATTAAATTTTTCTACCCCATACTCTTCTATTTCTTTTTTTGTGTGGATGCCAAGCATTTTTTCCACTTCGATTTCTACCGGCAAACCCTGCGTATCCCATCCACCTCGCCTGGGCACATAAAAGCCCCGCAGAGACTTGTATCTTAGAACAGTGTCTTTATATACTCTGGAAAGTCCATGGTGAACTCCGGGCCTTCCGTTTGCAGTTGGCGGGCCTTCAAAGAACACATATCGTTTATTATTTTTACGTATATCCAAACTTTTTTTGAAAATATCGTTTACTTTCCAGTATTTAATAATTTGATCCTCTTCCTGAGGAATTTCCGTTACTTTTCCAAGGCTTTTAAACATTAAAAATTCACCCCTTTCACAATAATTTGATTATAATGCATAAAACAAGTATAAGGAGTTAAATAGAATAGTCAATACGATGTATAAGTCCAATACATTTGAGACTTCAAATAGTATTTTATTATAAAATCCATAGGTGACAAATTATTGAGGCTGTGATGAGGCCTTTCGGTGTTATACCAGATGAGGTATTCTATGAGTTCTGAATTGAATGTGTTTACATCATCTGATAATAAGTATAAGTGGTAATCTATGAATTCTTCTTCAAGTGTCCTGTTTGCTCTTTCTATAT
>JALTHX010000261.1:0-6456 GCA_027076005.1 Caldisericaceae bacterium | reverse complement strand
CCTCATCTGGTATAACACTGAAAGGCCTCACCAAAGCCTCAATAATTTGTCACCTATGGATTTTATGATAAAATACTATTTAAAGTCTCAAATGTATTGGACTTATACATTTAATTGATTTAATTTACTTAAATGCTATAATAATAATCTTTAATTAGGAGGTGATATTGTGAGAATTGGATTTTTTGACGGAGTAAGAGAAATTGGTGGAAATAAAATTTTGATAGAACAAAACGGAAGAGCAATTTTGCTTGACTTTGGAAAACGCTTTGCAGCAAATAACACTTATTTTAACGATTACCTTCCCGGCAGGGAATGGAACAACCCTAACGACTATGTGGCAACAGGAGAGCTTCCCCCATTTAAACATTTTTACAAAAATACAATTTCTGAAGATGTAAAAGCAATGGATGTTCAAATTGAAGGCGTGTTCTTTTCACATGCACATCTTGACCATATCGGGCTCATTGATTTTATTGGCGATTCCATTCCAAAATACATGAGTGCATATTCAAGAGAAGCACTGCATTTCTTCAATGAGAAGGGGATTATAAAAAAGGTAAAAAACGTAAGAATTTTTGATGGCCCTGTTGAAGCTGCCGGATTTAAGGTAAAACCAATCCCTACGGACCATGATATCCCTGGCTCTTTTGCAACAGAGATAGAAACGCCCAAGGGAACAATATTCTATACGGGCGACATCTACTTTCATGGAAGATATCCGGAAAAATCAAAGCAGTTTGTAGAATATGCAAAAAGCAAAAACCCATATATTTTAATTACCGAGGGAACACGCTTTGGATGGGGAGCTGTAATTTCACCCATTGAAGAAGAATTGAAAGAAGAAATATTATCAGTTTTAGACCAGTGCGAAGGCCTACTTTTCGGTAATCCATATGAGCCTCACATTTCAAGAATGCTTACATTTTTTGAAGTTGCAATGGCGAGAAACAGAAATTTTGTAGTTACGCTGCCGTACGCATTTGTGCTAAAACACTATGCAGATATCGGGGACAAAAACGCGCAGAAAATTCTGGAAAACAAAAGAACGTTTGTTTACAACCCACGTAGAGAACTCAAAGAATGGGAAAAAACATTTCAGGATAAATTCATAGGTGCAGAAGATGTAAATAATGAACAAAAAAATACTGTGATGCTTCTTGATTTCAAAAGCACTCCGGAACTGCTTGATATAAAACCCGAAAAAGGTGCTATATACATTCACTCAGGGGGTGAGCCGCTTGCCAGCCTTGATGCAGAAAATACAAAAATCCTCACAAATTGGTTAAAACTATTTAAGATACCATATTTCAGAATTCACACGCCAGGGCATGCACCTCAACAAAAACTTTTATGGATGGCAAGAGAAATTAATCCTCAAATTCTTCTTCCTATTCACACACAAATTCCGGAACGATTTGAAATTGTATCAGATAGTGTTAAAATACTTGAAAGAGGCGTGATGTACAACTTCTAATATATATTAAGGAGGTAAAGAATGGAAGAAAAGAAGCCACAAGAAAGAAAAAAAGAAAGCGTAAAAAAAGAAAACAAAACTGAAGAAAAAGAGAAAAAGACCCTTCCGCTAAAAACTCCAATTCCTCCCGAAGAAGAGAAAAAAGAAAAAGAAGAGGCACGGTATTTACTTTTCTTCGTTTATGGAGAAGCAGCATCTATTGACAGAAGTGATACATTCGACCTCATAGACCAACTTAATAAAATTCAAACTCCACCGGAACAAACACACATTGATATGGTGATACTATCAGGCGGAGGATACCCGCATCCTGCATACCAAATGATAAATATTGTCCGCTCAAAGTGCAAAAAACTAAAAGCAATTATCCCGCTATATGCAAAAAGTGCGGCAACCCTTATGGCATTAGGTTCCGATGAAATTGTAATGGGGGCACAATCAGAACTTGGGCCACTTGATATGCAAATGCAGCACCCTTTAATAGAAAATCTTCATATTTCAGCACTTGAAGGTTATTACCCATTTCTGCAAATTTACGGCAAAATGGCCACGGAATTTTTCCCGATAGCAATGCAGCTCGCAGACCAAATTATACAAAACACCGCAATAAAGAGAGAAGATGCAGTGGATATAGCTATTAACACAGTAACAAACTATACTGCCCCGATTGTTTCACAAATTAACCCTACAATCGTCAATATGTGTTACAGGGCTCTTACTACGGGCGAAGCTTATGCATATAACTTCCTTTATCGATATATGTTTAAAGACAAGCCGGAAAATGAAAGGATGGTTCTTGCTACACAAACTGCACATACTCTTGTATGGGGATTCCAAAACCACGGCCAGGTTATTACAAGAGAGGACGCTAAGCTTTTGAACCTTTACGTTTCGTTCGGAGAGAACTACGACATATTCGATATGATGTACGTACTTACAAAAGAAATGCTTAGCATTCTTTCAACAAGCCAAACAAGTAAAGCAATCCGTATTGTTTCAATTGAACAACTGAAGCATTTATTTAACATCGATTCTTATCTCGGGTATATTATATTTATCGTCTATAAAGCATATTCGCTTGTTTCTCCATTAAAAGAAAGCCTAAAAAACATAACCGGCCCAAAAAAAATCTCTCTTGCAATCAGACAAGCACTGAGCCAGTCACTGACAACTCTTCCCAAAATACCGGAAGCTGAAAAAAATGATATTGCCCAGGTATCGCTTGCATTGCTTGAAGCAATTTTTTTGAAAAATTTTAAAGAAGAAAATGCTCTATATAAAGTAATTTTTGACCGTATCGTAAGAGAAAAAGCTTTTTCAAGACGTGTATCTGAGGTAATTGCCGGAAGAATTGTACTTGCAGTAAAAGAACTTGCGGAAACAATAGAAATAGAGATTGATAAAACTCCTCCCGAAGTAATAAACAAATATATTCTTCAAATACTTGCATTCTTACTTGTTTATAATATAAAATTCTAAAAAGGTGGTAAAAGATGTGGAATCAGAGCAAGCATACACAAAAGGAAAATAAAGATTATTTTAACGCAAGAGCATCGGAGTGGGCCAACTACCCACTCTTTGTTTTGCAATCGTTTATTCCTATATTTTTTTATTTTACAAAATGGTGGTACCTCATAATAGCAATCTATACCTTAAATTTGCTATGGCTAGCGTTAAGATACAAATTTGTAAATATTCGATTACTCGATTTTGGTTGGCGGCTAAATAAAGTTAAATGGGCAATTCTTGCAGGAACTGGCATTTTCTTATTTTCAAAACATATGCTTGTGGAAGGAATTGTGGCATTTGTATGGCCCTTTATAACTTTAATACTCGTAATGCTCTCTCCAGCTTTTGATGAAGGAAAAATAAGAGAAATGATTATGAAGCGTTTTTCCGCCTTACAATAAGTTTCACCCCTTCGACTTTCTTAACAAATACTTTTTCCTTAGCCTGGATAACTGAATCATCTTCGCTTATTGCCGTCCATTTTTTACCGGCAACCTCCACCTCGCCAGTTCCTTCTATATTATTAATTTCTTCAGTTACAATCGCCTCTTTCCCGATAATACCATTAATATTGGTTTTGTGCGGATTTTTGAGAACTCCCAGTTTCCTCTTCAGCAAAAATTCTGACATTAGGATAAGAGCTGCAGAAGTAATTAGAAATACATAAAATTGACCGGTAAAATCAATTCCTATCCATTTTGCAACAAGAGCAAAAAACGCTCCTGCAACAAACCATATAGAGTAAAACGTAAGCGTCAGCAGTTCGCCAATTGCTGCAATTACCATAATCACAATCCAAAACTGAGTTACAGTCATATTCACCTCCCGTAAATAGTATAAAACAAAAGCGGGGCGAGTCAATTGACATACATTTTTAAAATGTTATATTATAATGGTTTTTATTAAACAAAGCTCATAAAAATTTATGAAAGGAGAGTGGGCATATGGCAAAAACTAAAGTCATAATTATGGGAGCAGCCGGAAGAGACTTCCATAATTTCAACGTATTTTTTAGAGACAACGAAGCTTATGAAGTTGTAGCATTCACAGCAACACAAATTCCAAACATTGAGGGTAGAACTTATCCTCCTGTACTGGCAGGGAAACTGTATCCAAACGGCATTCCGATTTATCCTGAATCAGAACTTTCAAACCTCATCAAACAGTATAAAGTGGACAGAGTCGTGTTTGCTTATAGCGATGCACCGCACGAGTATGTAATGCACAAAGGATCGGAAGTAATGGCAGCAGGAGCAGACTTCTGGCTAATGGGCCCGAACACAACAATGCTCAAATCAAAAGTTCCGGTAATTTCCGTATGTGCAGTGAGGACTGGATGCGGAAAAAGCCAGACAACGAGGAGGGTAGTAAAGATATTAAGAGAAATGGGAAAAAAGGTTGTTTCAATTCGCCACCCTATGCCTTATGGAAATCTTGCCGAACAAATTTCAGAGCGGTTTGCAACGTATGATGACCTCGATAAATATCACTGCACTATTGAAGAGAGAGAAGAATACGAACCGCATATTGACCTTGGTGCAATAATATATGCAGGCATAGACTACGGCAAAATTCTCAGTGAAGCTGAGAAAGAAGCGGATATTATTATATGGGACGGAGGAAACAATGATTTGCCTTTCTATTACTCTGATTTACAAATTGTAGTGGCAGACCCTCTGAGGCCAGGGCATGAAAAGACTTATTATCCTGGAGAAACAAATTTCCGTATGGCAGACGTTATTGTAATTAATAAAGAGGACACAGCAAAATTTGAAGATATAGAAAAAATAAGAAAATCGGCAAGAGAACTTAATCCAAACGCAACAATTGTTGATGCAGCATCCCCTGTATACGTTGAAAATGCAGAGCAAATTAAGGGGAAACGCGTGATTGTTGTAGAAGATGGCCCAACACTCACTCACGGTGGAATGAGCTATGGAGCAGGCTATGTAGCAGCACGCAAATGGGGAGCAAAAGAAATTGTTTCTCCTTACCCATACGCATTGGGCTCTATTAAAGCAACATACGAGAAATACAAGCAGACAAGAGAAGTTTTGCCGGCAATGGGATACAGTGAGACTCAAATAAAAGAGCTTGAGGAAACAATTAATAAAATTCCAGCGGATCTTGTTGTAATTGGAACTCCGATAGACCTAAGAAGAGTTGTTAAACTAAATAAACCTGCAGTAAGGGTAAGATACGAACTTGAAGAAATTGGAAAGCCAGACCTTGTAGACGTTATAAAAGAGAAATTCGGAGGCAAATAATGGCAACAAACCTTAAAGGAAAGTCCTTTATCCAAATAAGTGATTTCTCAAGGGAAGAGTTAGAGGAAATCCTCGCGCAAGGTGAGAAACTCAAACTTGAGCACCTTTCAGGAAAAGATGAGCCACTGCTTAAAGGAAAATCAATTGGCGTACTGTTTGAAAAGCCATCAACACGAACGCGTATTTCATTTGCAGTAGGTATTTTCGAGCTCGGCGCACAAGCACTTGTTTTGGACACATCAAACCTTCAGCTAAAGCGTGGGGAAACAGTTGCAGATACGGCAAGAGTACTCTCACGGTATCTTCACTCAGTAGTTGCAAGAGTGTATGCGCATAAAACATTGGAAGAGCTTAGAGATTACGGTTCGGTTCCCGTGATTAATGCACTTTCAGATTATACACACCCTTGCCAGATTATGGGAGACCTACTAACAATCAGCGAGAAGAAAAACAGGTTAAGTGGCCTTAAACTTGCATATTTGGGAGACGGGAATAATGTATGCCACTCATTGATGTTCGGTGGAACAAAATTTGGAATGCACGTATCAGTTGCAACACCGGAAGGATATGAACCAAATAGCAAAGCAAAAAAACTCTCGGAGCAATTTGCAAAAGAATCCGGCGGCTCTCTTACTATAACGCATAATCCAATGGAAGCAGTAAAAGATGCAGACGTAATTTACACTGATGTATGGGCGTCAATGGGAGAAGAGGCAGAACACGACAAACGGGTAAAAGTAATGAAGCCCTATCAAATTAACGATAATCTGGTAAGTAAAGCAAACAAAAACGCAATAGTAATGCACTGCTTACCAGCGCATAGGGGAGAAGAAATCGTTGATTCCGTAATCGACGGGCCGCATTCCGTAGTATGGGACCAGGCAGAAAATAGGTTGCACATACAAAAAGCGATTCTTTCTCTTTTTGTCTAAAACTTAATCAAGGTATTTACACGAGGCGGGGTAACTTCCCCGCCTTTTTACTTTTGCAAAAATCATTAATCAACTATTTTCTATCTCAAATTTTATCCTCTCTCCCCCCACAAGACCCCTTCCTTCAGGTGGGAGATGTAGTGGGGCCGTGTTGCCTCATTTAATTTTCTATACGAAATATCATTTAGTTGCCTCACTAAAATTATATACGAAATCATTCTTTTTCATAGGAGTATTATTTGGAATATTTGAAGATAGAGATTTTAGTTTA
>JALTHX010000260.1:0-2110 GCA_027076005.1 Caldisericaceae bacterium | reverse complement strand
CAGTAAGCGTATTCCCTTCCCACTTCTCACTTCTTAGTTCCCACTTCTCACTTACTCAATTGTAATAATTTGCAATTGAGATTCTGTATCTCTGTATCTATTTCTTAATTCTTCATTA
Organism: Caldisericaceae bacterium; assembly: GCA_027076005.1. Lineage (GTDB taxonomy): Bacteria > Caldisericota > Caldisericia > Caldisericales > Caldisericaceae > S016-85. The sequence continues at coordinate 1,992 of JALTHX010000260.1, read as the reverse complement.
TCAGCTCTTATCTCTAATATATGGTCTCTAGATAAAACAAAACCTTTTGAACTCTTTACCTTGTATCTCCCATTCCCTAAACTCTTAAATGTAAAATCATTAACTTCCTTCCCATCAACTCTCACCTTTACACTATCTTTGTGAACCCTCCCATACCTCGCATTCACCGCTATATCCACTGATATATTCATTGTATCCTTATTATATGAAATATCAGGACTGGAAAACTGAGGAAAGATGGAATAGGCTTCATAGGAAATACCCGAAGGCCAACCATAAACCTGAGTTACATGTGGGGGCGGATATGAGTACGATGATATACTCTGAACCACTTTACTCGCATCTCCATATACGCTTAGAGCTGTATGGTGGGCTGAGACTAATATATCAGCAGGTTTCATATTATCTTTATTTATTTTAAGAGCCTGCTCTCGCAATCCTCGGATACCTTGTGTAGGGTCTAAATTCAAACATTGATTAACAAATGAAGCACAGTCTATTCCTGCAAGATACCTACGAGCTGCAGAACCACTGTTAGCATTTCCAGGTATCCAGTAGCCATATTTACTTGTGTTATATCCACCAGGACATACATTGCTAAATATCCTACTTGAAAATTCCTGCCATCCGTCTATACCACCCCACACATAAGCCTCCCCTATATAAGATTTGCCTGCTTCAAAATATGCCTGAGGTTGAGATGATGGATTACTCCTCTTAAATGTCGGTTTTATCCAATTCCCTTTATAATCATAAATTCGTGCAGTATCCACAGAAGGGGTAAAAATCAGGTTTGTATAATTAGTAGTTCTATTAAGAATATCTTGTCTTGTAAATATCTCTGCACTATCTTTTATAGGGATTATCCATAAAAATATCACTTCTAATAAGAAGAACAATTTAATAATTATCTTTTTCATATCTCCCCCCTTTTATTGCTTCTCGTATTTGAGAATTTTTAATCCCTCATCTGAACATACCAATAAATATATGTTCCCATCGTTATCTACCTTCTTATCCATTACATGTCCGTATTCGTTTGAATATTTTAAATAACCTTTCAGTCTACCGCTTAAATCATATTTTAATACAAATAAGGTATCTTCACCTTTTTTACCTTCTTTTCTCTCAGTTATATAGATATTCTTCATCCTATCTATTCCACAATAATTAGCACTATATACATCTTTAAGCACTTTTGCTGTTATACTTTTGCCATCTATAGTAACCTTTACCTCTTCCCTTTTCCTTAGATTGAATTTAAAGTTATATATTTGTGGTTCTCTTTTTATACTCTGCAAAGATTTATCAGTAGCCCCTACTATCATATCTCCTACCATTATTTTACCATCTCTAATTTCTAATTTATAATGCGGTGGTAAACCAGATAAATAGTTGTTTATATCTGCCCCTTTAAATTTCTCTCTGGATGAATTTCCTAAATTATTTATGCCATATGTGTGCAGTAAATTCCCTTGTTGGTTATATTTCCTTATTTCAAAAATAGTGGTATTTATTTCCTCGCCATTTACCTTAACTGGTCTTACTATTACTCCCAAGATATATATATTTTCTTTGTCATCTATCACCATTTGTTTTGGAACAAATTTTAATTTTCTTTGTTGTGTATAATTTATACTCTGGCGATAATTCCCTCTCTCGTCAAATACAAGGATTCTTCCATTAAAAAAATCACATACATATAATTTTTTTTCGTAATCAGTACCAAAACAAGTTGGTGTCTCCCAAAACTGCATATCCGAATTCCAAATCCTTCCGAACTCTCCTGGTCCATTTCCCCATTTCGCATCAATAATCACTTTCTTCACATACTTCTCTGGAAGCGTATCAGCGCTTACCTGTGAAAATAAAACTAATGAAACACCTAAAACCAATGCTGTCAAAATTAATCTCTTAAACATAAACACCTCCTTGTTATTTTTCTTATTTTAACATTTTTTTTCTTTATTTTCATATTAATAAAATCTATCT
>JALTHX010000259.1:1764-2118 GCA_027076005.1 Caldisericaceae bacterium | reverse complement strand
TCCATACATTTTTGACATATTCTTAGAATCCAGATATTCAAGAATCGTTTTAATATTATCCATACAATCCCCCTAATGTGTTAATTTGTACGATATTTCATTTGCCTCTTTTGTAATTGCTTCCTCATCATACATAACAAGCCTTCCGTGCTCTACCACAATTTTCCCGTTTACAATGGTGTACTCTGTTCCGTGGTTATAGCCTGCAAATAACAGTGCTGCGAGCGGGTCGGACAACGAACCTGCATATTCAAGCTTATTCATATTAAAAACAGCAATATCAGCCTGATACCCCTTCTCTATTTTTCCAATTCTGTTAAATCCAAGCATCTCCGCACCGTTCTCAGTTGCAAG
>JALTHX010000259.1:0-1754 GCA_027076005.1 Caldisericaceae bacterium | reverse complement strand
AGCGCATCTGCTCCGTACCTGACACGCTGCAAAAGCAGGGCATTGCGCATTTCTCCCAGCATATCCGACGTATCGTTAGAAGCAGAGCCGTCAACTCCGAGGCCAACTGTAACTCCCAGATCCAGCATCTCCCTGACTCTGGCTATACCAGAACCGAGCCGCATATTGGAGGAAGGACAGTGTGCGACCGATGTATGTGTATCTGCAAGCCTCTTAAGTTCACTATCGTTAAAATGAATGCCATGAGCAAAAAAAACATCACTGCCTATAAAATCATACTTTTCCATAAACTCTAAGGGGCGCATACCGAGTTTCTGTATACAGTAGTCGTCTTCATCGGCCGTTTCCGCTAAGTGAGTGTGCAGCTTAACGCCGAAAACCCTTGCAAGTTTGGCCGTCTCCTTAAGCAAGGAAGGGGTTACAGAAAAGGGGCTGCACGGTGCCAGAATTACCCTGCTCATGGAATGTTCCGTTGCATCGTGATACTTCTCTATAACCCGCCTGCTGTCCTTAAGTATTACACTTTCACTCTGAACCACACTGTCCGGCGGGAGCCCTCCGTCCTTTTTGCTCAACGACATAGATCCCCTTGTAGGGGCAAAGCGTATCCCCAAATCCGAAGCCGCCTCGAACTGGATTCCCATAAGGTCGCCTTTAAAAGTATCGGGATACAAATAGTGATGGTCTGTTGTACAGGTACATCCTGTTTTTAAAAGCTCACCGGCTGCAAGCAAAGTAGAATAATAAACAGCCTCTTCGTCTATTTTTTTCCAGATATCATAGAGAAAAACAAGCCAGTCAAAAAGCTTTGCATTCTGAACTTCGGGAAGGTTGCGCGTCAGAGTCTGGTAGAAGTGGTGATGCGTATTAACAAAACCCGGTACAACGACATAGTTATCACATCGAATAACCTGCAGAGTATCCTCCGGAGTTCTCTCCACAACGATTTCTCTGCCTACCTCCTCGATTTTGTCCCCTCTTATAAGAACATCGCAATTCTTAAGCCCGCCCTCTTTAGAGGATTTGTAAACATAGAGGCAATTCTTAAGAAGAGTATATCTCATAACTATGCCGCCCAGATCTCATCTGTTAAAAAATATTCAAGCAGCTTTAAGGCGGTATCTTTTCTATACACGGCAGATGACCGCTGGTCATCTATGGGCTTAATTAACTTTTCATAGTCTGCCTTTACTTTATCTATCCTTTTAAGAATTTCAGACTGATTCATGCCGACTATGCCGTCTTCTATCTCCTTCGACCTTACAACTACCGGAGCAACCGCTCCGAATGCTATCCGTAAATCTGTGATTTTTCCTTCCTTAACATCAGCAAGCCCTGTGAAACTCAGCTTGGAGAGGGCATTTGCCTTTCTTGTTCCAACCTTTCTGTAGAATGCCTTATTAAATACTTTTGCAGGGATTTTAATCTCTTTTAAAAGCTCATCCTGTCTCAAGCTGTTTCTTCCCGGTCCGGTTATAAAATCCGCAATCTTTTCCTCACGTTCTCCGTTTTCACTTATTAAAACAAGAACAGCATTAAGGCAATATAAAACAGGTATTGTATCACCGGCAGGGGATGAGTTACAGATATTTCCGCCTATTGTAGCCATGTTTCTAATTCCGGGAGCAGCAATAAGAGCGGCTGCTTGTTTTAAAATTTCAGGCACAGAAGAGTTTTTAAGAATTAAAGACAACTTTGTACCGGAACCGATATGAATTACTTTTCCGATACTCTCTGAATTCACCTCTATATAG
>JALTHX010000258.1:0-18313 GCA_027076005.1 Caldisericaceae bacterium | reverse complement strand
CCTCCACAATGATGATGTCAGGATGCTCATTTTCGTATGCGGACACAACAGCGTGCTCTACTTCTCCCGGGAGAAAATCATCGGGGATTGCATCCAGGGCAATTCCGTATTTTGCTCCTTGCATTAGGCCTGTTTGCCCTGTTGCAACAAATTCGGATTTAATTCCGTGCTTCCTCAGAGCTATATGCAGTATAATTGCCGTTGTGCGTTTTCCTACGGCAGCATCTGTTCCTAAAACAGCAATTACGGGAACGTTAACCTTGGCAATCTCATTTGTAAAAACGTGCATTTTTCTCATTGTAGGCGGTTTGCGTATGTCTCTGACTTCCACGCCGTATTTTTTTGCCTCTTCTCTTATGGCCTTGTCCTGGGAAAGAAAATTCATAAGGCCTATCACAATATTCATTCTGTTGTGAATTGCCTCAAAAATTATCTTTTTGTGCTCTCTCGGAAGAAACGGCGAATTAGGGGCAATACCGTATATAAAATATTTTACCGGTTTTTTTATACTTTTAATTGCCTCCTGCAAGCTGCCGTATATCTTTATGCCGTTCAGTTTTTTATCAAGAAAAGTGCCTGTGTCCAGGCCCTTTTTTGTGCTGTCTATTACTCCTACGATCTTGTATTTTTGAGAGTATCGCACAAGGCCGTTTGCTGTTTTTCCGTCGAGTTCTCCAAACACGCCTTCACTGAATACAATTGCGTTGTTGTTCAAACATATCACCTCCAAAGTTATTTGTGAGAGTTAAATACAGATAAACTTCTTTTTATAATATACCATAACTTTTTGTTTTCCAAAATTTATTTTGGTGGACTGTAGTTGAATTCTTTATTGTATTTTCACCGAAATAATCCATAGAAAGGCAATTTCATTTGAAGCGATTTGTTTTTGAGCAGCCGAATGTAATGCGGCGAACCCATCTCTCTAAAAGAGCATTGATGCAACGTAACTATCAAATTGCTCTCCTATTGACACAAGATACAGGGGCATTTGAGGTATAGGTTAATTCGTTTAAGAGCATATTTTACTGGATTTAGTTATTTGCTATAATATAGGCATATAAATTTGATTACCGAAAGGAGCTGAAAAATGTTTAATTTTAGTGCAAACTATTGGATACAATTACTTCTTTTTATATTGCCCGCAGTGCTTATTGTGCTGACCCTGCATGAATTCGGCCATGCTTATGCTGCTTACAAGTTAGGAGACAGCACTGCCAAATCGATGGGCAGGCTGAGCTTAAACCCGTTGCGCCACCTTGACCCGGTGGGGTTTCTTACCCTTGTTTTTTTCCGGTTTGGTTGGGGTAAGCCCGTGCCTGTGGATTTTTTTGCGTTGAAAAGCCTCCGCTCAGGAATGGCCATTGTATCTATTGCAGGCCCTCTTATGAATTTTCTTACGGCCGCGGTACTTTCTCCCATATATAAAATGATGTCTCATTCCCCTGCGGTGCTGAATAATTTTAACTATCTGGTAATTCTTATACAGTATATTATAGTTTACAGTATTTATCTTGGGGTTTTTAATTTGATTCCGATTCCGCCGCTGGACGGTTCTAAGATTGCCTATGCTCTGACAAAGAGACCTCAGAGATGGCTTCTTGACGATGCAATGAATTGGTATGGAATGATTTTTCTCATCATCCTTATTATGGTTCCTATTTTTCATTTTAATTCCATATTGAGTGCGATTATTATGCCGTTTTTGAAATTTTTCCTTTAGGAGGCGCAGAGTGGATAGAGTATTGAGCGGAATGAGGCCTACGGGTAAATTACATATAGGGCATCTTTACGGAGCCCTTGCAAATTACGTCAAGCTGCAGGACAAATATGATTCTTTTTTCTTTGTAGCAGATTTGCATGCACTGACTACAAAATATGAGCATACCGAGCTGATAAAGAGAAATCGGATTGAAGTAATGCTGGACTGGCTTGCATCTGGAATAGACCCTGAAAAAAGTACGCTATTTGTTCAGTCACGCGTGCCCGAGCATGCGTATCTTCACCTGCTTCTTTCAATGATTGTGCCTGTTCCCTGGGTAGAGAGGAATACAACGGTAAAAGATATGATAAGGGATTTGGAACTCAAAGAAAACGCTTCTTACGGGCTACTTGGCTATCCGATTCTTATGACTTCCGATATTATTCTATACAAGGCAAATTATGTACCTGTGGGTAAAGACCAGGTGCACCACCTTGAGATTGCAAGAGAAATTGTGCGGAGATTTAACAGGTTTTACGGTGATTTATTCCCTGAACCTCAGCCTCTTCTCACTGAATTCCCTTCAATTCCGGGCACTGACGGCAGAAAAATGTCAAAAAGCCTCGATAATGACATAAAGATTGCAGACAGCGAGGAAGACACGCGGAAAAAAGTGATGACTGCAATTACAGATCCGCAAAAAATCAGGAAAAATGATCCCGGGCATCCGGGAATATGCACGGTGTTTAAACTCCATAAAATTTTTAGCAAAAACGAAACCGAACAGATTGAAAAAGACTGCTGCAAAGGCTCAATCGGATGTGTTGCCTGTAAAAAACACCTTGCTGAAAATATGAATAAGATGCTCGCTCCGATTAGGGAAAAACGGAAGATGTTTGCTGAGAAAGAAAAAGATATTATCGAAATATTTGAGGAGGGCAGTAAAAAGGCTCGCAGCGTTGCCTCAGAAACATTGCAAGAAACGCTTGAGCATATGAAAATAGACTGATGAAAACTGTAATCGAAACATATATAGAAAGTGCTAAGAAAGATAATAAGAACCTTCTCTCAGTCGAGCTTCTAAGCGTGATTGAAAAGGAAATTAACGAGGCGAGGGAAAGCAGTAGCTATCTTGAAATAGGCGATATACTGATTGAGCTTTCCGTTCTTATAGAGCTAAAATCGGAACTTCTTCTCTTGCTGTTCTCTCTCGCCACGGTCAAAAGAGAGCGGAAAATTGTTGAGGAAGAGGATGTCTTAGAAGTTTTTTCGATTATAAAAAATAGTTTTGAGAAGAATAATAGCGAGATAAAAAGGAAATACGTAGAGAAGGAGGAGCAAACGGAAGTTCCTCTCTCGCGGCTTTCCAAAGTAATCCGGGAAATCCTTGAAAAAGAAACACTTATGGAAGAAAAAGTTGTTAAGAAAAATAACTATTCCATAAAGAAAGCGATTTCTGAGATAAAAGAATCTCTCTCAGGCAATAGGCGGATTTTATTCCGGGATTTTTTTAAGGAGAAACACTCCCGTATTGAGATAATTTTGATGTTCCTTGCCATCCTCATTTTGGCGAAAAATAAATACTTGCTGATTGAGCAAGCAGGGCTGTTTGCTCCTATTTTTATTAAATTAAATGAAAAAAGAAGCGTTCCTGTCAGCGATTGAATCAATTCTGTTTGTGTCAAACAAGCCTGTCACAATCGGGAAATTACGAGAGGTGCTTGGCCTCACGGCGGAAGGCGTTTTGGAGCTTTTAACATCTATCCGAGAGCAGTACAAGGATAAAGGTTTTAATCTTGTGCTTACAAAAAAAGGCTATGCATTTTTCCCGAATGCAAAATATAAAAAATATTATAGAAAATTCGTAAAGGTAAAGAAAACTTCTCTCTCGAGGGAGGCCCTCGAAGTAATTGCAATCTTATTGAAATCTGATGCAACAAAAGAGAGAGTTGATAAACTGCGTGGGGTAAACAGCACAAGAATGTTGAATGAACTGTTAAAAAGAGGTTTTATCTCCAGGGAATTGAAGAACGGCAGCGTTGTTTACGGAATTACAGAAAAACTCCTTGCCAATTTATCAAAAGAGGTAAAAGAAAAACTGCATACAAGAGAGCTTTTTAAAAAATCATCGTAAAAACAGCAGAAGGATACTAATGTTAAAAATAAGGGAATCGTTAATTGAAATAGGAATTATTTTTATTGCCTTCCTTGAGCCGTTTTTGCGAAGGATCTCGGTTTTATATTAGAAAGGACACGGTGTTTCCTTTCTAATTTTTCTTCCTTTGAAATAGAAAGCAAGTTTAAGGCAGATTGTAAAAAATAATTTTAGTATAATAAAAAACGTTATAAAAGAGAGAAGACTCTTAGGCCGCTGCGCCTTCTCCCGGGCAAAACTCCCCCCCTGTGTTTAATAAGGAACATTTAATACTTTGTGGTGTTTATTCTAACCGTTTGCATATTTTCCGCTCGTGCATATAATATGAAAATTTTATACAAAAGGATCGCAAGAGGAGGAATAAGGAAAAGCGGTATGAAAGCGGGAAGAGGAGCAATTACAATCGGCGAAAACAGTGAGAGTGCGATTCTTGAAGGTGCGTGCTTGCTTTTCTCCGAGTTTGTCAGAAAGAATGTGCTTAAAAAAAGTGACATCGTTTCCGTTATTTTCACGGCGACGAAAGACATTACAAAGGCATTTCCTTCGCGCGCAGTAAGGGAAATGGGCTACACGGATACGGCCCTGCTTGATATGGAGCAGAAGTTTGTGGAAAAAGACTTAAAGCTCTGCATCAGGATGCTCGTTTTCGCCGAAACAGACCGTCCTCTTGTCCCGGTTTATCTGCGTGGTGCAAGGATGCTGCGCAGAGACCTTTTTAAGGAGGATGACATATGATTCTTGTTTTAAGGAAAAACATTTCGGAAAAAGAATTTGACGCAATTATCCGCAGGATTGAGGAGCTGAAACTGAAGCCACACATCTCTCGCGGCGAGGAGCGCACAATTGTGGGAATCGTGGGCGATTCGCGCACAAAGGAACTCGAGCGCTGGGAAGAGCTTCCCGGAGTTGAAGAAGTAATCAGAATTTTGAAGCCGTTCAAGCTTGCAAGCAGGGAATTCCGGAAAGAGAACAGCGTAATCGAAATAAAAGATGGCGTAACGATAGGTGGAAACGATGTTATCGTTATGGCAGGTCCCTGCTCGGTGGAGAGTGAGGAACAGATCGTAAAGACTGCGGAGTTTGTAAAGAGCAAAGGCGCAAAAGTGTTGCGCGGTGGCGCATTCAAACCGCGTACTTCGCCTTACAGTTTTCAGGGGTTAAAGGAAAAGGGGCTTGAACTCCTGAAAATTGCAAAGGAGAAAACGGGGCTTGCCGTTGTAACGGAAGTAATGTCCATTGCTCAAATCGAAAAGGTTGTAGAAGTGGCCGACATTTTGCAGATCGGCGCGCGCAATATGCAGAACTTTGCCCTGCTTGGAGCGGTGGGAAAGGTGAAAAAGCCCGTACTGCTAAAGCGCGGTATGATGTCCACAATGGAAGAGCTCCTTATGTCTGCAGAGTACGTCCTGTCGAACGGAAGTCCGGATGTGATTCTCTGCGAGCGCGGCATCCGCACTTTTGAAAAGTACACACGCAACACGCTGGACATATCCGCAGTCCCGATGCTCAAATCGCTTTCGCACCTGCCCGTGGTGGTTGACCCCTCGCACAGCACTGGCAGGAGAAACCTCGTTATACCCGCATCCCTTGCGGCGGTTGCTGCCGGGGCAGACGGCATCATCGTGGAGGTGCACCCGGAACCCGAAAAGGCGCTTTCTGACGGCGCGCAGTCCCTTACATTCGATATGTTCTCAGACCTTATGATGCGTATGAGAAAGGTGGCAGAGGCAGTTGGGCGCGCAGTTAATTAATGTTTCAATTATTGGAACAGGGCTGATAGGCGCATCCATCGGAAAAGCGCTTTGCGCAAAAAGAAACGCGTTTTTTGTGACAGGTTTTGACGCTTTTGCAGAGAACGCTGAAACGGCGCTGAAAAAGGGTGCGGTTTGTCGCATTGCAAACAGTATAGAAGATGCGCTCGATGCGGATGTCGTAATTATCGCAATCCCCGTGCAGTTTATACCGGAATTCATTAAAGAAAACGGCGCGCTTTTCAAAAAAGGCAGTATCGTCCTGGACACGGGTAGCACGAAGGAAGTGGTTGTTAACGCAATGAAAACTTTGCCGCAGGGCGTTGAGTTTATCGGCGGCCACCCGATTGCAGGAAAAGAAAAAAGCGGCCCTGAAAGTGCATCTGAAATACTCTTCAAAGGGAAAAAGTTCGCCTTAACAAAGGAAAACCGTCTTTCAGAGCGCGGGAAGAGAACCGTTTTGCAGATCGTCTGCACGCTTGGCGCCGTGCCCGTTTTTATGGAAAGCGCACGCCACGACAAACTGCTTGCCTACACGAGCCACTTTCCTTACTTTGTTTCCGCTGCGCTGTTTGCGCTCGTTTTTGAAAAGGAAAGCACGCTGCCGGAAGTATTCGAGTTTGCAGGGAGCGGGCTGAGGGATACGACGCGCATTGCATCGGGCGAGCCGGTGATGTCTTACGGTATGCTGGAAACGAATAAAGACAACATAATCGAAGCACTTTCCGAGTTTGAAAAAATTCTCAGAGACTTCCGTGTAGCGCTCTCTGACGGCACTCTGCCCGAAAAGTTAAAAGCGGTTAAGGAGAGGCGTGATAAAGCATGGAAGTAACGGTCAGCCGCAAAAAAGGATTAAAAGGGGAGATCAGCGTTCCTGGCGATAAGTCCATAACGCACAGGGCATTTATCTTTTCTCTTATTGCACGCGGCGAAACGGAGGTGGTAAATTACAGCAGCGCTGCGGACTGTGCATCTACCCTGCGCATCGTGGAGCAGTGCGGGGGCAAAGTCGTTTACAGGGACGAAAAAACGGTGAGGATAAAGTCGGACGGCATTTTTGAAATAAAGGAGCCTGAAAATGTCCTTGATGTGGGCAATTCCGGGACAACGGTACGCCTTATGTCCGGGTTATTCTCCGGGATAAAGGGTAAACTCTTTATTTTAAGCGGTGATAGTTCTTTAAGGAAAAGGCCGATGAAGCGCATTACGCTGCCTTTGAAAAAAATGGGTGCGGAAATTTTTGCACGCTCTAACGGAAACTTTGCGCCGATTGCAATTTACGGCAGCAAGCTTTGCGGGATACGCTTCGATATGAGCGTTGCCTCAGCGCAGGTGAAGAGCGCAATAATTCTTGCAACGCTTTCAGCAGGCGGAAAAAGCGTAATTGAGGAAAAAGGCGTTACGCGCAACCACACGGAGGTGATGCTGAAAGAATTCGGCGGAAGCGTGGAAACGCACGGGCGCACGGTAACGGTTTACCCGCTTGAAAAGCCGCTCAAAGGACGTTCCGTGTTTGTCCCAAACGACTTTTCTTCTGCAGCTTACTTCGTCGCTGCGGCACTGATTACGGAAAAAAGCGCACTGCTCCTTAAAGATGTCGGAGTAAACAAAACGCGTTCTTATCTTATAGAGAAACTCAAAAGGAGCGGTGCGGATATTACCCTTGAAAATGTGCGGGTGCTGAACGGAGAAAGCGTTGCGGACATCTCCGTAAAAAGCAGTGATGTGTCCTACATCGAGGTAAACGCCGAGGAAGTGCCGCTCCTTATAGACGAACTGCCTCTTATTGCGGTGATTGGTGCGGCAAAAAACGGGGCAAAGGTAACGGGTGCAGAGGAACTTCGCTTTAAGGAAACGGACAGGATAAAAGCGGTGTGCGAAAATATGAAGCGCCTCGGCGTGGAGTGTAGCGAGTTTCCCGACGGTTTCGAGGTTTATCCTTTCAGGGCGGGTGCACGCTCTGGTGGAAAAAATGTGCTGAAAGGGGGCACTGTTTCCTCGTTTTCTGACCACAGAATTGCAATGTCTTTTGCCGTGCTTGGCCTCGTAAGCGAAACGGGCATCGTTATTCGCGATGCAGAGTGCGTAAACATTTCATTTCCTGAATTTTTTGAACTACTGGAGAAGTATACTTATGAGTGAAGAAAAGTTTCAAAGGGGTGTGCAGGAAGAAGCCGTTCGTAAAACTTTTGTGTGGAAAGAAAAGAACGCATCCATTAAAAGCAAAGTGCTCTCCACTGAAAACGAAAATTACACGCCTGCAAATTCTGTAAAGCAGTTTTTCCTCATAGGTTTTCCGATTGAGCACTCACTTTCCCCTGCAATATACAACGCATTTTTCAGGGCGCACAAAATTAGAGCAAAGTATATGCTTTACGAGATAAAGGAAGCGGAATTTGAGCAGAAGGTGCGCACGCTCCTCTCTATGAAAAGCGTTTACGGCTTCAATGTGACGCAGCCGTATAAAAAGCGCATTATAAAGTTTCTTGACGGGCTTTCCGGGGGTGCCGCGCTTCTACGCTCTGTAAACTGTGTGAGCAGGGAAAACGGAAAGTTTATCGGATACAATACGGACAGGCCGGGTTTTGAAAAGACGCTCGATGCATTCAAAGCGCGCATTTTTGGGAAGGATGCGCTCGTTCTGGGTGCGGGCGGAGTTGCGCCTGCCGTCGTAAAAGGGCTGCTCAATGCGGGGGTTAGGCGCATGTTTATTTACAACAGGACTTTTGAAAAGGCGGTGCGTCTTGCAGAAGTGTTTGGAAGTAAAGCGCAGGGGAATGTGCTCCCCATTTTGCGCAAAGCACTTTTTGATGCGGCGCGTAGCAGTGCAATTATCGTAAATGCAACGACCGTTGGGCTTAAAGGCGAAAAAAGCATCATCCCTGAAAGTGCAATTTCACGGGGGAAAACTCTCTACGACCTTATATACAATCCTGAAGAAACGGACTTTCTACGCATCGGCAGAGTGAAAGGTGCAGCCATTATAAACGGGCTGCCTATGCTTAAAGCGCAGGCAGACGAAAACCTGAGAATATGGGGACTGAAAGGAGAGGAAAAATGATTAAGTATGTGTCTGCTGGCGACTCGCACGGCGAAGTGCTCGTTGGAATTGTAGAGAATGTCCCCGCGCACCTTACAGTTGAAGTGGAGCGGATAGACGCAATGCTTGCTCTGAGGCAGCGCGGTTACGGCAGGGGAAAGAGAATGCAGATGGAAAAAGATACGGTGCGCATCGTAAGCGGAGTTACGGAGAAACTTTCTGCAAACGGTGTGGGGGAAAACGGCGTACGCCTTGAGACGACCGGCGCACCCATCGGGATGCTGATAGAAAACAGGGACTACACTCTGAATAAAACGAAGCGCTCCTTTACCATTCCTCGCCCTGGGCACTCCGACTTTGCAGGTACGGTGAAGTTTGCGTTTGAGAATGCGGCAATACCATCAGAGCGGACGAGTGCGCGCACGACGGCGATGGATGTTGCAGTCGGGGCACTGCTCCTTTCCTACCTTGAACTGTTTGGCATAGAGGTGTACTTTTTCATGGAACGCATCGGGGGTATGCGTGCCGAAGGAATATTGGAAAAGGGTGCATTTACGAAAGAGGCGTTTGAGTTTGCGCTTAAAAACGACCTGCTCGTTCCCCCCGGCGGTGACTATGCGGCGATGAAAGCAGAGATAGACCGCGCAACTCAGCAGCGCGATTCGATTGGCGGGAGCGGGGTCATCGTCGTAAAGAGCGTGCCGCCAGGCGCCGGGCACTACGGAAACTTTCTCGACAAACTCGACGGCATTATTGCGCACTTCGTAATGAGCGTTCCATCCGTAAAAAGCGTTGAGGTGGGCACGCTTTCGGAGATGTTTGCGCGCGGCGTTTTCAGCGGGAGCGGATTCCACGACGGCCTGTTCCTCAAAAACGGCAAACTGATGCGCAGGACGAACAACGCAGGCGGAATTGAAGGCGGGCTTTCCAACGGAGAGGACATCGTAATCCGCGTGGGGTTTAAGCCCATCCCCACCGTGTTAAAAGGCGTCCCGTCTGTGGACCTTTCAGACATGAGCGAGCAAAGGAGCGTTTACGTGCGCTCTGATACCTGTGTTGTGCCTGCTGGGACAGTCGTTTCCGCAATGCGCGTTTCGATTGCGCTCTCCACTGTCTTGAGCAAACAGTTTGGGGGAGACACCGCAGAAGATGTAAAGGCAAACTTCGATGCATGGCTTTCAAGGAGGCGAAAGTTCTGGCAAAGATAGTGCTTGCAGGGTTTATGGGCGCTGGCAAAACGACCGTAGGCAGGGAGCTTTCCACTCTGCTCGGTGTCCCGTTTGCCGATACGGATACATTGATTGAGGAGCGCTACGGTCCAATTCCGGACATTTTCTCACGGAAAGGCGAGGCGTTTTTCAGAAAAGTAGAAGAGGGCATCGTTTCTGAGGTGCTCGGAAAAGATGGGGATCTGGTTATCATGCTTGGTGGCGGTGCACTGACTTCTCAAAAAACCCTTAAAAGCGTTCTTGAAAAAAGCGTCCCCGTGTATTTAAAGTGCGCGCAGGAAGCGTGCTTTGACAGGGTGAAAGGCACGGACAGGCCGCTTGCAAAAGACTTTGCATCTTTTAAAAAGCTCTTTTACGAAAGAAAACCCATTTATGAGTCGCTTCCATTTTTTTTGGAAACCGACGGGACGGACGCAGGGCTCGTTGCGAGTTGGATAAAAGCACTCGTTTCTGAAACGAAGTTTGAAGGCGTCCAGAAAATCCTCTTTAAGGCGGAACCTATTTCGGATACTGCGAAGCGGATGGGGAAGTTCGTTGTAACCGATAGGAATGTTTTTTCGCTTTACGGCGGCGGCGGGCTTTACGGCGAATCTTACGGCGGGCTGTTTGAAAGTAAAAGTGTAATCGTTCTGGGTGCGGGCGAGTGGAGCAAAACGCTTGAAACCGTAAAACACATCTACGAAAAACTCCTTTCTCTGCACATTTCAAGGGGAGATACACTTTCCTATGTAGGTGGCGGGGTTGTGGGTGATGTTGCGGGGTTTGTTTCTGCAACGATTCTCCGCGGAGTGCCTCTGCGCGCATTCCCTACGACGCTCCTTTCCATTGTGGACAGTGCAATTGGCGGGAAAAACGGCGTGAACTTTAAGGGAGTGAAGAATATGATTGGCACATTTTATATCCCTGAACTTACCGTGATAAACCCGGTGTTTTTGAACACTCTGCCTGAAAAAGAGGTGCTGAACGGTATGGGCGAAGTGTTTAAGTATGTGCTGCTCTCTGATAATGGAATTTTTGAAGATATGGAAAAGCTCTTTTCAAAAGGCTATAGTTATGCGGGCAGTGCGCGGGGAAACGGCAAAACATACTTTTACAAAAGCGTGCGCTTTTCAGGCATTTTGAAGCGTTCAATTTCCGAAAAACTCCTGTGGATAAAAGGCGACTTAAGGGACACAAAGGGTAGGCGTGCGTTTCTCAATCTGGGGCATACGGTAGGCCACCTCGTTGAGAAGCTTACGAACTTTTCCGTTCCGCACGGGGAGGCGGTTGCATTTGGCATCATCGTTTCCGCTTTTTATGCGCTGAAAAACGGCCTTTTGAAAAGTGGGGACTTTGGAAGGATATGCACGCTTTACAAAGGAGCGGGCTTTGATTTTGCGTCCGTTTCAAAACTGTTGCGCGCAAGCGGGGCGGGTGCAGAAGAATTGCGCAGAGTGCTTTATATGGACAAAAAGCGCAGCGGAGAAAAAGTTCTGTGGATTTTGCCCGTGCAATTTAACCGTTCGGTTGCGCGCGAAGTACGGATAAGCGAAGTAGAAAAAACAATTCTGGAGGTGCTAAATGAAAATCCTTGTGATTAACGGCCCGAATATGAACCTTTTGGGGAAGAGGGAAAAAGTTTACGGGAGCTTTACTTTGGAGGAGCTTACGGAGAAAGTCTGCGCTTATGCGGAGAGCCTCGGCATTGAAACGGAATTTTTCCAGTCGAACTATGAAGGGGCAATTGTCGAAAAAATACAGCAGGCAGACGGAGTATTTGACGGTATCATCATAAACCCTGCCGCTTACACACACACGAGCGTTGCAATAAGGGATGCCATTTCGGCCGTGCGGGTGGATGCCGTTGAAGTGCACATAACGAACATCTTTGCGCGCGAGGAATTCCGCAGAAAAACGCTTACCGGCGGTGCGGCAAAAGGTGTTATTGCAGGCCTCGGTGCGGAGGGTTACCTGCTTGCCCTGAGTTACTTCAAAGAACGATTCTAGAAAATTTGCAAAGGTAGCTTGCACAACAATTTGTGCAGTTTGCCTCTGCTCAATAGTCTATTTTTCATTTCCTAAATTTTGTTTTCTATGTTTAAGACGCAATTCAGAGAAAAATGTTCCGCAGTTTAAAAATTTTTAAAAAGATTTTGTGATATTTCGTTTCACTCAACATAACTAAAAAGATAAACGAGGATTTTAAGGCAGAGATTCTTCACTTCGTTCAGAATGACAAAGAAAAATTTAAAATCACTGAATAATTGTTGACATCCTTGAGCCGCTTTTGCGAAGGATCTCTCTCATAGAAAGGACACGATGTTTCCTTTCTAACTTTTCTTCCTTTGAAATAGAAAGCAAGTTTAAGGCAGATTGTAAAAAATAATTTTAGTATAATAAAAAAAGTTATAAAAAAGATGAGATTCTTCGGTCGCTGCGCTCCTTCGAGAATGACAAATTCAGTTTGAGGCTCTTCACTTCTTCGGAAACGTAATTATTGCCATAAACTAAAATATGATGCGATGCGGTGCTGAGTAGATGTTCATTCGGTTTTCTCCGAGAAATCCTATCAGCGTGATACGGCTGCTTTCCGCTTTTTCTACGGCACGGTCCGTTGGTGCGGAATGGGACGCGATAACTTTGATTCCCGCTCTTTTTACGTAGCGCACGGTTGTTTCGGTTATTTTGGCACTCGTAATAAGAAGGGGAGTATTATGTATTGTTCTTTCAAACAGTGCGTTTCCTATTGTTTTTTGCAGTGCGCTTCTTTCGGAGATGTCTTCAAAAACGGAAAGCCCTGATATATAAGTGTCTCCTGTTTGCCTAAAAATTGTACCCCTTTCGAAAAGCATATGTATAAGGCCAAAGAGGTTGTTTACCGGTATTTTAATTTCTCTGCTTAGCGACAGTACTTCCATAACCTGCTTTTCTATATCTGCGTAAAAATTTTTTTCGCTGCGTTGTGTTTCAAAATAAATCCTTTTCACGTCGTTTATGCTGTTTATAATTCTTTCCGTAAACAAATAACCGTAAACGAGTTTCTCCTCGTTTCTTGGAGAACATTGAATTCTGCCTGCAAGTTTCTTGTTTGCAAATATATTTACTGTGCTCTCCTCCGCAATGCTATCAATTGCTTCGTTAATTTCCTTGTAATTAATGTCAATAATTTTAACCTTTTTCATACTTTACTACCCCCGATGCCTTTTTAATTTCCCTGTTTTTCGAGAAGGGATAATTTTATACTGTTAAAAGAATCATCTAACTTTTATATTTTACCTCTTTTTGAAATTTGCAAAAGGCTTGCCCTGAAAAAGTAAGCGTAGAATTCATAATCCCAATTAAAATTTACAAAAGCATTGTAATTATGCCCTTCTATGATATAGTAAATCAGCAAATATAAACTTAATTTTACGTCTTGGTAGAAGGGAGAAGTTAAATGCCTGAAAAAATAACAAGCGGAGTAAAAACTCTACTCGGAGATCCTAAAAAAGCAATTTTGAAACTCTCCGGCCCGATGATTATCGGAATGCTTGTTCAATCTCTGTACAACATTGCTGATGGAATATGGGTTGCGGGTTTGGGCCCTGACGCACTTGCTGCAATTGGGCTGTTCTATCCTGTTTTTATGGGAATTATTGCATTTACCATAGGCGTCGGGGTTGGCGGAAGCTCCGCAATATCAAGAAAAATTGGGGCAAAGGACAAAAATATGGCTGATTCCGCTGCGGCCCATACGCTTTTAATTGGTTTCATAACAGGCATCGTTTTAACTATTCTTTTATTCCCCTTCCTTAAAGAGATTTTCCTATCCACGGGTGCAAAAGGAAAGGTAATATCGATGGTTTTAAGTTATTCGCGTATTCTTGTCGCAGGTACGGTGATTATTGTTTTTACAAATGTCGGAACTGGCATCCTTCGCGGCGAAGGAGACACAAAACGGGCAATGTATGCAATGATTTTGGGTTCAGGGCTGAACATTATTTTAGACCCTATATTTATATATATTTTCAAAATGGGGGTTATGGGAGCTGCCTGGGCAACGCTTATCTCAATGTGTATTACTGCTGTTCTTCTATTTTTTTGGCTGTTTGTAAAAAAGGATACATACGTAAATATAAGGTTTTCGCAATTTCGATTTGATAGGAGCATAACAAAAGAAATTTTAAGAGTAGGCGTTCCATCATCTTTTGCACAGCTTTCAATGTCTATATCTATGTTTATACTGAATGCCGTCATTGTAAAAGTGGGAGGAACGGACGGGATTGCCGTGTTCACGAGCGCCTGGCGTATAATATTATTCGGTATTATCCCGCTTTTGGGCATTGCTATCGGAGTTACCGCAGTAACGGGTGCTGCATACGGGGCGAAAGATGTGGGGAAACTTAACGTAGGGTATTTATACGGCATAAAAATTGGATTTTTAATGGAGGTTACTGTTGCGTTACTGATTTTAGTTTTTGCACATCCTCTTGCATTCTTATTTACATACTCGAAAAACTCGGCGGGCATTTCGAGCAGCCTCGTTACTGCTTTCCGTGCGCTCGTGTGGTTTCTCCCGACTGTGCCTTTCGGAATGCTGACATCCTCGATGTTTCAAGGGATTAGCAAAGGAGAAAATTCTCTGGCAGTTACAGTTTTTAGAACACTCATTATGCAGGTATTTTTTGCTTACTTCTTTGGTATTACGCTGAAGTTTGGGCTAAGCGGTGTATGGTGGGGCATCGTGTTAGGTAATGTTGCTGCCTCAGCGGTGGGATTCTTGTGGGGCAAGCTGACAATAAAACAGCTAAAAGCCCGTATAGAAAAATCTCATAATAACGCTCTGTAAACGGTGCCTTATGAAGCTTGCCCTTATCAGTTTATTCAAATGAAGCTAACTTGCCTTGATTAATTGTGCCAAACCCTTTATGCTTCTTTCCATACCTTTGTGCAGACTCTCATTTGTTTTTTCATAAAAAGAATCCGGGATATTTTTAAAAACAATAGGGTATGTCAATTCATAAATATTGAACTTCAAAATATGTTTTATGAACGGGTATGCCATACGCTTCACGAGAAACGGGTCGTAAGTAGCGGCAAGAAATCGGGCAAAACTTTGGTAAGACTTATTAAAATCCGTATCTGATTTGTTGTAAACTGTTTCCGCAGCCTTTTTAAGCAGTGCGTTGATTTCATAGGGGAGATTTTTTCCGATGTTTATTTTTGAGGCAAGGTTTACCTTTTCTATGGATACGTTGTATGTCCTTTTTGCAAGCATTGCATCAAATGTGATGGAAAGGCGTATATACTCACTGAAGTTGCCTTGTGCAAATTCCATAAGCACCGGATACATTTCCATATCCACATATATGTGTGTTGCATAACCGATAGCGTAGTCAAGTGTTTTTTCGCCGGAATGTTTAATGAGGAAACTTGTAAAATCTTCTGCTTTATCGTTGTGAAATAGCTTTTCCGTCTCTGCGCCCTCTGCATAAAGAAAGTCAGGCCCCATTGTTCCGAAATTGAATACTTTACGGGAACGTGTTTCATAACCGATTCTTTTTAAAACCTCTTCACCTGCGTACAAATGTGTAAAAATGTATCCCATATCACCACCCTCTCAAAGAAAGCATTATACCTAAATTTTCTATATCATTCAAAATTTCTCTTTTTAAATGCTCTATTGCTATATGTTTCCTATATCTTACCGTACTTCTGCTAATTTTCAACCCTTTTGATATAGCATATATCGTTTTACCTTCCAAATAAAGTTTTTCTATTACCTCCCTTTCTTTTTCGGATAGTTTTTTCATATTTCTATTGAAAGCTTCTTCCGCACTTTTTCCGCTCACTGTAGCAAACTCCTCCTTTTTTATCTCTTTGCCTACATAATTAAACATAAATCTGTTTGCCACCGTTTTGCCAATTTTCTTTAATTCAGCATCTTTTTTCTTTTTGCTGTAATTGTTAAATGCAACAAGCATCCCCAATGCGCCCTCCTGAAACAGGTCATCAAATTTGATGAAACAATTTCTTGAGTAGTGCAATGCAAGCATTTTTAAATACTTTTCGTTCTCCCTATAAAATTTTTCCTTGTTCATACTTTACCTCCTTATTCGCCATAGTTTAATTTTTATATACTATAGCAAATTTATGAAATAATTCAAACATTTGTTCGTATATATATTTCGCTATGGGATACTTGATTAAAATAGGTTCGTTGCTAAAATTGTTTTTAGGAGGTAGCAAAAATGGAAAAATTTATAGAAGAAAACAAAGATGATTTAATAGAAATTGTGCAGGAGATCTTAAAAATAAAAAGTGTTGAAGAACCGCCCGTAGATGATGCCCCATTTGGCATCGGTGCAAAACTTGCGCTTGAGTATGCTCTTAACCTTGGCGTGGAAATGGGGTTTAAAGTAAAAAATTTTGATAATTATGCAGGTTACGTGGAATACGGTGATGGAGAGGGGCTTATAAGTGTTCTCGGGCACCTCGATGTTGTCCCTGAAGGTAAGGGGTGGCATAATCCTCCGTATGGCGCAGTAATTAAAGATGGGAAAATTTTCGGGCGTGGTGCGACGGACGATAAAGGGCCTATGATGGCAGCATTATTCGGCCTGTATGCATTGAAAGAAAAAGGCATCCCCATAAAAAAACGCGTACGCATTGTTTTTGGAACAAATGAAGAAACCGGATGGAAAGGGATTACTTATTACAAGCAAAAAGAAAAGGAACCCTTAATCGGGTTTACTCCGGATGGTAATTTTCCTGTAATTAACAGGGAAAAAGGAATTTTGAATGTTACGGTTGGAATAGATTTTAAAGAAAAGAATAACGAGCTTATTTTAAGAGGCGGAGAACGTCCGAATATGGTGCCTGATTACGCTGAGGCAGAGTTTTTAAAACCTGTTTCTCTGAATAATTTTGACGGAGTGGAGATAAGCGGAAATAAGGCCGTTGTAAGAGGTGTTTCCGCACACGGGGCACATCCCTGGGAGGGGAAAAATGCTGTTACACTTCTATGTCAGGCATTGAATAACGTTTCCCTGCGCGAAGATATAAAAAATGCAGTTAACTTTGTAAATAATGCAGTAGGCAGTGATGTTTACGGAGAAAAGCTTGGTATTGCGAATGAAGATGCCATTTCCGGCAAACTTACCTGCAACCTTGGGGTGATGCACATCTATAGAGATTCCGCGGAAATTACGTTTAATATTCGTTACCCGATTACTGATAAATTTGAGCGTATAGTGAAAGCTATCGGGGAAAAGGCAAATAAATACGGTTTGACTGTTAAGGACACGCACAATCAAATGCCTCTGTTTGTGGACGAGAAAGAAGACATCGTGCAAAATCTTTTGAAAGTTTACGAGCAAGAAACAGGCGAAAAAGGGTATACACTTGCAATCGGCGGCGGAACATACGCACGTGCAATGGAAAAAGGTGTTGCATTTGGGCCTGTTTACCCCGGGATGGTAGCAGTAGAGCACCAGCCTGACGAATTTATAGGAATAAACCACCTTATTAAGCTTGCAAAAATTTACGGGAAAGCAATATACGCTCTTGCAAAGGATTAGCCTGCCTCAGGATTTTTCACTTGAACGGATACTGAAATGCGGCCAGACATTTAGAGTGTTTGAAAAAGATGGGACTTTTATATATCCCTGCGGGAATTCTGTTCTTGCCTTAAAGCAGGAGGGGGATTCCCTACTTTTCGAATCATTTGGCGAGCCCGTTTCTCAAAGCGGAGTAAAAAAGTTATTAGGGTTGAACGATGATATTCAGCTGATAAACAAAAAACTTTCCCACCTTGCAGAAGGGATGGACAAAATAATAGATAAAACCCTTGGGATTCGCATTATGCGCCAAAATCCTTTTGAAGTGACTGTGTCGTTTATGTTTTCCGTGCAGAGTGCAATACCTCTCATACGCCGCAGGTTAAATAAACTTTCGGAAATTGCGGGGAAAGAGGTAAAAACTTCATATGGGAAGTTTTATCTTTTTCCTGAGAGCAGTGCACTGAGGGCTCTTTCGGAAAGTGAAATAAAATCTTTGAAACTTGGTTTCAGGGAAAAATGGTTTGAAGAGTTTATAGATAATTATGATGAAAGCAATATGCAGGAAATTGCATTGTTTCCGTTTGCCGAAAAGGAACAGGCTCTTTTAAAAATCAAGGGGGTCGGCATAAAGGTAGCGCACTGCATTATGCTTTTTTCAATGGATGAGCTTTCTGCATTTCCCGTGGATGTGTGGATAAAGAGGGGTATGGAGCATCTCTTCGGAATTTCCGGTACCACCCCGAAAGTGACAAAAAAAGGGAGAGAACTTTTTGGTAAGTTTGCAGGATATGCGCAGGAATATATTTATTATTATGTAAGAAATAATATACATTCTTAAATAAAGCAGACAACAGAGGTGATTTTATGAGAGCATTTTTTATTGTTTTTGGAACGGTTTTTCTCGCGGAATTAGGAG
>JALTHX010000257.1:0-2126 GCA_027076005.1 Caldisericaceae bacterium | reverse complement strand
CTCTTTCAAGCTATGCAGACAATAAAAACAAAAAATTTAGACAAAATGGGCGAAAAAGCAAGAATAGCTTCCCAACGTTATTCTATGCAGACTTTTGCTGAATGTGTTACACCAATAATAGAGTAGAAACTTACCCTTCCATTAATATGCGGAGAAAAGCTCTTTACAATAAGGATGTGATTTTATATAATGCAACGGTATGTTATTGGTATTTAAAAATTCCCTTTAATAAGAAATGGAATTTTGCAGTTTAATTTTCTAAGGAGGTAGATTGATGTCTGTATTAAAGGTAAATGACAAGGAAATCCAGGTAACCGATGAGGGATATTTGGAAAATTTTGCTGATTGGGACAAAGACGTGGCAAACGTTTTAGCCAAAGAGGAAGAGATAGAAGAGTTAACGCAAGGGCATTGGCATATTATTGAAACCCTGCAGAAGATATACCAGGAAAAGGGTGCATTGCCGGCTTTGAGAAGATTGGCAAAGGAAAGCGGGGTTAAAACAAAAGAGCTGTATGATTTATTTCCGAAAAAACCTTTGAAAAAGGTTGCTAAAATAGCCGGACTGCCTAAACCGACCGGCTGTGGTTGATAAAAAAGGAGAAATGTATGGATAATAAAGAAGAGGTTAAAAAAATTGCTATAATAGTATCTAAAAATTCATTGGAAGATGTTTATGCGGGTTTGGTTATGGCAAACGGTGCTGTAATGGAAGGCATAGAAACCATAATGTTTTTTACGTTTTTCGGTCTTGATGCAATAACAAAAAAATCTATGAACAATCTAAAAGTGGGAAACCCAGAAGCTTTTATAGCAAAAATGCCGCCTATGGACGGACCTATGCCTGAGAATCTTGGGGATTTTGTAACCGAACAGATAAAAAATCAATTCGAAGAGATGGATTTTGCTCCGGTGGATGAATTTCTTGAAATGATTAATGCAGGCGGCGGAAAAATATATGCATGCAGACTTGCTGCGGACATGTTCCGCTTGACAGAAGAAGATTTTTGCGACGAGCTTGACGGTATAATATCCGTTGGCGAAATGTATGAGATGGCCGGCAGGGCCCAGATGGTGTTTATTTAATTAATACCCGGATATTATTGAAATTGAGTTTATTTGTTTTTTGGATATAGCTAATGAAAATGGGGATGAGCATCGACGAAATTATGAAATATATTTCAAACAGCGAAGAGACGTCTATTTATCTGAATAACATATTAAAGAAATATCCGGACGAATTCTACGGTTTTTTGGATAAGGTTGTTGAAAAAGATACAAATGATGAAAATGTGAAAGACTTGGAACAATATACAAAAAATTTTCAAGAATTTGCTTTGGAGCTTATTATACAAAGATTGAGACAACTCAACTGCTTCGGGAATCCGGGTAAAGAATACGTGAAGAATGTGTTTGATAATACATTGAAGGAAATTTTCAAATAAAAAGCCCCTCAATTAATTGAAATTGAGGGGCCTAAATTCCTATTTTGCTTCGAGATAATCTCTAATTGATTCAGCCGCTCGCTTACCTTCACCAAGAGCTTTGATAACAGTAGCAGCACCGCTTGTTGCATCTCCTCCGCCGAACACTCCCTCGATACTTGTCATTCTCTTTTCATCGGCCTGTATAACGCCTTTTCTGTCTGTTTTAAGACCCGGTGCTCTGCTTAAAAACAACCTATTAGGCACGGTGCCTAAGGCTTCTATAACAGTGTCTAACTCTATGATGTGTTCGCTGCCTTCAATAGGTACAGGTCTTGGTCTTCCGCTGCTGTCCTTATCTCCCAGCTTCATATTCAACACTTCCAGTCCTCTAACCCATCCTTTGTCGTCTCCGACAACTCTTACAGGATTAACAAGTTCCTTAAATATTATTCCTTCTTCTCTTGCATGTTCAATTTCCTCGTTTCTTGCGGGAGAAAACTCCATAGTTCTTCTGTAAACTATACTGACTTCATCAGCTCCCAATCTCAAAGCAACCCTAGCAGCATCCATAGCCACGTTGCCTGCACCTATAACACCCACTTTTTTGCCGACAGATATAGGTGTATCCCATTCCGGGAATAAATAAGATTTCATAAGGTTGGCTCTAATTAAAAATTCGTTTGCAGAGTAAACTCCATT
>JALTHX010000256.1:0-6532 GCA_027076005.1 Caldisericaceae bacterium | reverse complement strand
TGTAAAACCTAATTTTCTATCAACGTGAAGAAATACGTTTGTTGCCCCGGGGTTCCCGTCTCCAAGGGAATAAATATCTGTGCCGATTTTGCGAAATGTAAAAATCTCAGCAAAATTTATTGAGCCTGAAATATATGCAAGTAGAATAAAAAATAAAAATTTTATATTCATAATTAAATTATACTTTGATATTTTAAAATAACAATTCGTAGCTAAATGGAAATTTTCCGGTATAAAATACATCTTTGCGAGGCAGATGTTTTTTGCAGCTGAAACAGTTTTTTTATCTTATTAAAAATATCCCTATTGTGCCCATTGCGATAAGAAATAAAAATGCGTTGATTTTGAACTTTGTGAATACAAAAAATGCGATAATTGCCATTACAAATGGGATTGCTGTGTGAAATCCTCCTTTGGCAATGAGGTATATTGCACCTATGAGCAGTGCTACGATAACGGGCTTTATTCCTGCAATGAATGCTCTGTAAACTGCGGAACTACTGATCTTTTTTAAACTTACTGCAATTACGCTAATTATAACAAACGACGGCATTGCAACGCCCGTTGTTGCAGTAATTGCTCCGAATACTCCGCCTACTTCGTACCCCACGAATGTTGCCATATTTACAGAGATGGGCCCGGGAGTAACCTGCGAAACCGATATAAAATATAGGAATTGTTTCATCGTTACCCAGTGCAAATTTGTCACGAGCTCCCTTTTTAGGATAGGAAGCATTGCTGGTCCCCCTCCGAATGTAACCGCACCTATTTTGAAGAATTCCAAAAATACATTAATGAGGTGCATTTTTTAGAAACTCCTTTGTCTTAAAAATGATTCCCAGTGCTCCGCCAATAAGAATTACGTATATGGGATTTATCTTTAAAATGAAAATTTCAATTAGGGAAAGTGCGAAAACAGTGTAATAAAAGAAATCTACTGTGGATTTTTTCCATACATCTATTGTGACAAAGGCAATTTCTGCAACAACACCAGTGAGGATTCCTATAAAAAACCTGTGCACGAAAATATTCTTCGTGATATTTGTAAAGAAAAGTGATATCAGTGTAATAATAATAAGTGAGGGGAGCATTACCCCCACAGTGGAAAAAACAGCTCCCAAAATTC
This sequence comes from Caldisericaceae bacterium, assembly GCA_027076005.1. Classification (GTDB taxonomy): domain Bacteria; phylum Caldisericota; class Caldisericia; order Caldisericales; family Caldisericaceae; genus S016-85. The sequence continues at coordinate 5,406 of JALTHX010000256.1, read as the reverse complement.
CTGCCTCTCTGTATCCTATAAATGTCGCCATATTTACGGCGATGGGCCCTGGTGTGACCTGCGATATTGCAAACATTTCGTAGAAATCCTCGCTTGAAAAGTAACGGTGCTTCTCCACAAGTTCTTGCTTCATAAGAGGAATCATTGCATATCCTCCACCCAGCGTGAACAGCCCAATGTAAAAAAAGGTTCCTAAAAGTTTAAGAAGTTTTTTTATCATTCCGCAATTTTTCAAAGAGCGTTTTTACTGTTTCGCAAAATATGGGATGCACTCTGTATGGTGAAATATCCATAAGGGGTTTTAGCACAAAAATCCTGTTCTGCATATCAGGGTGTGGGACTTTCAAATTTTTTTCGTCTATAATAAGGTTGTCAAAAAATATGATGTCCAGGTCTATTATACGCGAGCCCCAATGTACTTTTCTCACGCGCCCCATTTCGTTCTCTATTTTTAAAAGTGTATCGAGCAGTTTTTTTGGGGAGAGGTCTGTTTTAATTTCTATCGCAGTATTTAAAAATGCAGGTTGTTCCATATACCCGTAAGGGGCAGTTTCATAAAATTTTGCCTGCTTTGTTACGTTTATTCCTTTTTGTGCAATTTTTTTAATTGCGGTTTCTATGTTTTTCTTTTTATTCCCTAAATTTGTGCCGATTGCAATGATCGCGCTATGCATTCCTTATCGCCTCAAGCATTTTAAGCATTTCCTTATGTTCTTTAACGTTGTGCACGCGTATGATATTTGCCCCGCTCATCACCCCGTACATATCTGACGTAATCGTCCCTGTGCACCTTTTATCCACAGGCTCGTCAAGCACTGTCCCTATAAATGATTTTCGTGAAACTCCCAATAGGATTGGTAGGTTAAAAACCGTGAAAGCTTTTAGGTGCTTTATAATTTGCAGGTTGTCGTCAAGGCGTTTCCCGAAGCCGATCCCGGGGTCAATAATGATTTTATGTATTCCCTGCTTTTTTAGTGCGCTAACTCTTTCGGAGAAATATTCCAAAAGTTCCTTTACTGCATCATCGTAATGCAGGTTTTTCTGCATATTTTTTGGGGTGCCTTTTATGTGCATCACAATAACAGGGGTATCATATTTTGCTGCAACTAACGGCATATTTTTGTCGAATTGCAGCCCGCTTATGTCGTTAATGATATTTGCCCCTTTTTCCAGAGCCTGTTTTGCAACTTCCGATTTATATGTATCTATGGAGATTACGGCATTTTTAAATTCTTTTCTTACCGCATCAACAACAGGTGCTGTGCGTTTTATCTCTTCTTCTAATGATACTTCCTCTGCACCGGGGCGAGTGGATTCTCCCCCTATGTCTATGATGTCCGCTTCTTCTTTTATCATTTCTTCCGTATGCTTTAGAGCGTTTCCAATATTGTTAAATTTCCCTCCGTCTGAGAATGAATCAGGCGTTACATTCAAAATACCCATTATAAAAGTGTGCTTGTTAAAGTCAAACCGTTTTCCGTTTATTTCGTATACAGGAAGTTTTTTATTGCCTAAAATGTTTGAAAGTGTTTTCCGCACTTCATCCAAACCGAAAAACGGCTCGAATTTCAACTTGTCCGCTACTCTTTTAAATACCCTTTCCGTTCCTATCAGCAAACAGTCTGTTTTATCTGCTTTCCAGCTTGCCACATCTCTGTGTACGGCAACATCTCCTCCTGCACTGAGAAATTCTTGTTTCAGGATATTTGCCCCTTTTCCGTTCATCCCGAACAGTTTTACGAGAAGCAAATTGCTCTTATCGTTAAAAATATCAAATGCTGCCCTGTCAACACCTATTTTTTCAAGTTCTTCTTCAATATTTTCCCTATTTATAATTTCCGGAATCATTTTTGATCCTCAAAAAGAGATTTTAATGCGAAAGGCAGGTGTGCTCTCCAATTTCCCCAGGAATGCCCGTCATTCCACTTTTTGAATGTGACATTTGCTCCGACTTTTTTGAACTGTTTTGCAAAGAATTTATTTGTGTAGAATATATCCATAGAGATATCCGTGTCCGTTTCGTAGCGGCCTGTATCCATATATATGCGTTTCCCTTCCAGCGATTCAAATGACGAATCCTCCGGAAAAAGCAGTGCTCCAGATTGTGACAGTGCGCCTGCAAAGATTTTCGGGTATTTCATCAGTGCGTCGACTGCAACGAAACCACCCAGCGAAGCCCCGGCAGCATATTTTTTCCCGAGCTTTAGCCCACTCTTTTTTTCAATAAACGGAATAACAAGTTCGGCTAAAAATTCGCTGTACCTAGAATATGACGAATATTCTTTAATTCTGCTGTCTTTTCTTATATCTAAGAAAACTGCCGTGAGTTTTGGAATCTCCTTTTTGTATATCAGATAGTCCAGCGTGTTTTTTGCGGCTCCGAAAAGAATGTACTCAAGCCCGTCTTGAAAGAAAATAACGGGCATATTACTCTTGGGTTTGTAGGGGATGTAAATGTAAATGTCACGTGGGTACTTAAAATATAAACTGTCTTTTATCGTACATTTCCTTATTTCTCCGTGTATAATGTTTCTAAAAAACTTTGTTGCCTTGGGGTAGTGGAATAAAGGCATCTGAATCTCGGAATTAAATCCGAATCCCCCTTCGTTTTTTAACGGGTTATCCGCATCAATTATTTCTTTGCCGTCCACAATGAACTTGTAGTCAAAGCGTGCATTTTGCGGAAATGTTTTCTCCAGAACCCATTCTGTTTCCGAATCCTGTGATAAGCGCTCTTTACGCCAGCTATTGAAACCGCCTATTAAAAAAACGCTTTCCGCAGCTCCTTTATAAATAAACCGTATTTTATTTTTTTCTATCTTTATCATTTTTATTTACCCCAGTTAATTATAAAATAAAAGTATGAAAATAAAACTTGTAGCTGTTGGAAAATTAAAGAAGCCCTATACAAAGGAAGGGGCAAAGGATTATATTGGCAGAATAAAGCACTACATACCTTTTGAGGTCATTGAGGTAAAAGAAACGGATATTTCCAGATTTTTAACGAATGAAACGTTTAATGTGCTTCTTGATATGCGGGGCACTATGCTCACGTCCGAAAGGTTTGCAAGTTTTATAAATAAAAGTATTGTCCATTATAATAAAGATGTTGTCTTCTTTATAGGAGGCGCCGAAGGATTTTCCGATGAAGAGCGTAGCTCTGCGGATATGCTTATTTCCCTTTCTAAAATGACACTCCCTCATGAAATTGCGCGCCTTGTTCTATTGGAGCAAATTTACCGGGCCTTTACAATTATAAGGAATGAAAAATATCATAAGTGAAATAAATCTTACTTAAAAACTTTTTAAATACTGCACCTGTGGATAAATATTTATGAATTTTTTTACCGATTTTTGGATTGTTTGCATAAGGCTGTTTTTATATAGTTGTTTGGGCTTAGTTTATAGTACCGAAGTAATAAAAATATGTGGATAATCCTGTGGATAATTTTTCCTCGAATTTTGTGGTAATTGACAAGTCCTTGTAAAACACTCACTTCTTTTGCTGTGACGCCCTGTTCATGACTTGTGGATAAAGAAACGTTTTATTTTTCAGGCATCATAGGAGTACCATATTTGCGCATTTGCGTCAGCATTGATAAATACTTATCCACAGTGACTTGTGGATAATGTGGATAACCTGAGTAAGACAGAAAATGTGAGTTATGCAGTATTATTTTACATTTTAAAAAGCAAATTTTTTGTATAATGGAAATGAGGTGAGAAATGGAACAAAATTTTTTGGTAACAATAATACTCTTTTTTGTAGCGATGCTTGCAAGCGGGCTTTTTGCAGAGTTTGTAAAACGTAAGTTTGAAAAACGTAACGTAATACTAATTGGCGTGGCTTCTCTTCTTATAGGCAGTGCTTTTGCAATGCCTACTTATAAGGGAAAAGGGATACAGCAGGTTTTGTTTTTTACGGTTTTGATATTTTTTATAAATTTTGCTCTAATGCTGTTTTTCCCTGGAGGCGGAAGTTTAAAAAAGAAATAATTTGCTAAAAGCGTTTCTTCTTTAAGAGCTTTTAACGGTGCATATCAAGGTATGTTCTCAGCATGTATTCGTTTTTTTTAAATTGACTATAATTATAGAGGATAGTAAATTTTCTAAGCTTAAAGGAGATGACGCAGATGATTAAAATTGTTACGGATTCAACGGCATATTTGGATAAAGACTTTATAGAAAAGAATGATATAAAAGTCGTTCCGCTAACAGTTTCTTTTGGTGAGCGAAATTTTAAGGACGGTGTAGACATTACACCCGATGAGTTTTACGGTATTTTATCTGAAAATACCGGGCTTCCGAAAACTTCCCAGCCTTCAGTCGGGGATTTTGTTAATACATATAAACCGCTAATTGCTGAAAAAAACGAAATTATCTCCATTCATATCTCAGGAGGGTTAAGCGGAACAGTTAATGCTGCAAGGATTGCCAAAAATATGCTGGATACTAACAAAATTTGCATAATAGATTCTTTATCCACTGCACTGGTTCTTCAATTTCTGATAGAAAAAGCTCTTAAGCTTATAAAAGAGGAGAAAAGCGTTGAAGAGGTTTGCCCGGCTGTTAATGGGTTAGTTAAAAAAATGCTGTCTCGCTTTATTTTGTACGATTTAAACTATATGGTAAAAGGCGGAAGATTAAGTAAAACGGGGGCTCTTATAGGGACAATCCTGAATATTAAGCCGATAGTCTCCTTTACTGAGGGGAAGGGTAAAACGGAGGGAGCAACAAGGTCCTGGAAAAGAGCAAGAGTCAGATTAATAAATTATGCCGATAAAATTAACAAGAATTTTGGCATAGAAAAAATTGGGGTTCATTACGGAATGAATACGGAAGAAGCGGAGATGTTTAGAAAAGACCTCGAGGAAGTGTTGAAACTTTCCGCAAGGATGCTTCAGGTGGGGAGTGTCCTTGGCACATACGCAGGCCCAAGGTGGCTGGGGCTTGCGATGCAGACAAAATGATTGTAAACAATGAAAGTAAAAGTTATTGCAGTTTTAATCACGTTTTTTGTAATAATTTTTACAGGGTGCAAAGGAAATGTTGGAAGAATGAATCAAATTAAGCTTACAAGCCCTGCATTTGGGAATATGAAAACGGTTCCCGTAAAATATACGGGTTTTGGAAAGGACCTTTCAATTCCGCTTAATTGGGACAATATCCCTGCAGATGCTAAATCCATTGCGATTGTGATGGATGACCCGGATGCGCCAATCGGGACTTTTACTCACTGGATTATTTTTAATATCCATCCTGATGAAAATTCCCTTCCCGAAGGAATTCCTCAAAAGCCTGTTCTTTCAGGTGGCGCAAAGCAGGGAAGAAACGATTTCGGAAGAATAGGATACAATGGCCCAATGCCACCTGCGGGCAAGGTTCACCATTACAGAATTACAATCT
>JALTHX010000255.1:0-6541 GCA_027076005.1 Caldisericaceae bacterium | reverse complement strand
TGGCAGAAAACGGTTTCTGAATTTAAATCTGCAATAGGCTCTGACTCTTTGTGTTCTGAATATCATTACGACCTTGCTCACTTTGAATTTAACAATTTAATTCCCTATTCGCCAAATCCGCAAAACTTGGTAAAAGAAGCAGTAAGTCAATACGAAGCGGCAATAAAGCACTGCCCCGAGTTTTTCTTATACCATTTTGAACTTGCAAGGCTTTATCTTCAAAGCGGCAATAAAGAGGCAATAAGTGAATTTACCAAATCGGTAGCACTTAACCCTATCGATCCAGGAGAGCACGCTGCATTGGGTTTTGCCTATTTGAACCTTAACAAAGATACCGTAATGGCTAAAGCTCAGTTTGAAGAAGCGTTGAGGCTTGACCCGAAAAATTCCGATGCACACCTCGGAATGGGCAGTTTGTACGAAGAAACAGGAGAAACTGACGAAGCAATTTCGGAATATAAACTTGCAATAAAGTACAACCGGAAAAGTGCTTATGCATATTATAGGCTTGGCGTCCTTTATGAAAAACAAGGGAAACTACTTGAAGCCGTGCATAACTTGTTCTACGCAGTTCGTTATAATCCGTCCCTTCAGGGCGCTAAAGAAGAACTGTATAAATTTGCTCCTATGATCTCTATTTTAAAACCAACTCTTAATGAACAATTCAAGCCTGGTGAAAAGCTTATTATTCAATGGAAATTGCTGAATGACAAAACTGCTGAATATTATAACGTTTATCTCGTTCCTGAAAAGGGAAAACAGACGCTTATAAAGGCGGGCATTCCGTTTGAAACGCATTCTTATGAATGGCGCATCCCGGACAAATTGGACTCTGGTAGATATAAAGTACGAATTTATGCAGTATCACCTCAATTTATGCATGGAAAATATGGTAATATACTTGAATTTGTTGACAGTGACTATTTTTACATAAAGAAGTAATGGAGGTATTATGGAAGAAGAAATAGACTTAAGGGATTACATTAATGTACTAATGAAATGGAAATGGCTTATTATTTGGATTACGATTATTTCAATGCTTGCTGCAGGGGTGTATAGTTATTTTATATCTTCCGAGATATATAAAGGAAGTACTATTTTAGAATTGCCTTATATTTCAGGTAATTCTGTTTCTTCTGGAATTTCTTTGAATCCTAACGAAGTTGTTAATTTCATTAAGTCAGACGCCTTTTTGGAAACTGTTTCTAAAGATTGCAAATTTCCTGTTTTACAGCTACAATCTTCTCTCAGTGTTAGTCCTATCAAGAATGCCAAAATGTTGTCTGTTGTATTTGAAAGCTCAAACAAGGAGAACATAAGAATTCTTTTTACTGAGTTAATGATAAAATTACAATCTTCTAAATACGGAATTCTGTACAATAAGGAAAAAGAATTTGTCACTAACTATAAAAATTCTTTGCAGAGCCAGATTCAAGAGAATGAAAGAATTTTATATTCTGCCAAGAAAGTAATTGAATTAATTAACGAAAAAATGCCAAATGATGTTAATTCTTTCCTTTTGTACTCCACGGACTTAAGCAAATATTCTGAGTTAAGTGATAAACAAATTGTTTTAACGGACAAGTTGGTTACTCTTGAAAGTGCCTTAAATGATGCTCATAGTTTTAATTATATAAGTGGGGTATATATAGGAGATAAGCCAGTTAAGCCCAAGAAACTGTTTAATATAGCTGTTGCGGGTACAGCCGGGTTCTTCTTTGCCATTCTGCTTGCATTTTTTCTTGAATATATGCAAGATTCGGAAAATAAAGATAAAAGAAAAGCGAAACTTGCATAGCTTCTAAATTAAAAGCTATATCCTAAATAATAGGCCGCCCCTTTATCACGAGGCAGTTTTTGCTGTGATGTTTTCTCTCTTGTTGCTGTAAGTCTGCTTGTTTCAAAAGATGAGATTCTTCGGTCGCTTTGCTACCTCCAGAATGACGGCGTGGAGGAGATTCTTCACTGCGTTCAGAATGACAAAAGAAAAAGGAATTAGTAAAGTGTTTAGATTAAACTTAACGTTTAATTTTGGGAGTTTGGAGTGGGCAAGAACCTCGTACCAAATTCTTTTAACATAATTGGTGTTGCAAGTGCAGTAATCATTGCCATAAAAACAATTGATGAGTAAATATCTCTGTTTATTATTCCCTGCATAAGTGCGATATTTGCAATAATAAGTTCTACTGCTGCTCTTGCGTTCATTCCTATGCCTACGACAAATGATTGTTTGATAGGTATCCCCGAAATAAAAGCACCAAATCCTCCGCCAAGAATTTTTCCTGTAAATGCTACGGTTACAATAACGAGGAGTGGTATTCCAAATGCTTCTTTTGAAAATACTACGGCAAAACCTGTCCAGGCAAAAAACAGCGGAGCAAAAAATCCCCATATCCACCGCTCGATAGCATCGGATTCCGCTTTTCTGAGAAAGGTACGCACCGTGAGGCCACCGATGAATGCCCCGATGATTACGTGTAGCCCGCTTATATAGGCAAGCATGGAAAAAACAAATACCCACAGCAATATTACGGACAGCCGTTCGTTCACAGAAAGCCGTTCTATTTTACTAAAAATAAACCGGCCCACAATTGGCCCAAGCCATACTGAAACGCTAACAAATATAACCGGTACTATAAAAACTTTTATAATTGCAGCCGTATTTGGAAGTTTTCCTCTTGCACCGACACTTGTTAAAACGGAAAGCAGAATAATACCGATAATATCATCAACAACAGCTGCTCCGACAATTGTGATACCTGCTTTTGTATTTAGCTTTCCTATCTGTATCAGTGTTGCAACGGAAAGCGCAACTGCAGTAATAGAAACGGATGTTGCAATATAAATCGAAGCTATAAATGAAAGGTGCAGTATGTGCGTGGATGCAATATATCCTAATGTGAATGGAGTGATAACGCCCAAAATTGCCGTAAGAGTTGCGCTTTTTCCTGCATGAATTAAATCCGCGAGGTTTATTTCAAGCCCCGCTCCGAGCATCAAAAACACACCGCTAAAATCTATAAGCCCTCTCATTAAATCACTTGCTTCCTCGTGTGAAAAGAATCGAAGTATGGCATGCCCTTCGGGGATAAATATGCCGGGTAAAATAAGGAGCATTAAAGGGCCTACAACTATCCCGCCTATAATTTCTCCTACAATCTGCGGTTGATTGAAACGTGTTGCAATATGCCCGAAGAATAGCGCGGAAGCAAGCAGTAAGAATGTGTAAACAAATACGTCCATTTTATAGTTTCCAGACTGCCTTTATGATTTCAAGGCAGTTTAGGTCTCCTACGACTTCTTTCTTATTGTTTACAACTGGAAGTTCCTGGTATTCACCAGTTACCATTTCTTCAAGTACATCCTTTATATCTTCGTCTTCAAACACGTATACAGGTGGATGCATAATATCTTTTGCAACTTTTGCCATAGATATTTTTAACGCATCGAATGCATCTTCTTTTCTTAACGTTTTTTTGCCTTTCAGTATGTGTGTTGCTTTTATAATTATGCTTGTTGGGATAATTCCAGTGAGAACGTTTTTTTCATTAACAACATAGATGCTTCTTGAAAGAGGGTCTTTGAGCAATGCTTTTATTACTTCTTTCAAGGAAGCGTTCTCTTTTACTACGGGCGGTTCAAGCGTTATAAATTTATGCACATCTTCTACTCTCATTGTACTCGTCCCCCTTTCATATTGAAAATAGTTTTATCACAATTAAAAATATTTTCAAGTTGTTGACAAGGCAAATTTTTTTGTTATAATACTTTAAAAAGTAAAGTACTTTGTATTTAGGAGGTAATAATGAAAAAGGAAGAGATCAACGAACTGATTAAGAAAGTAGAAGTTGTAAAAGGCGCTTTGGGAAATTCGGCAGGGTATTTGAAGCCCGTGTGGATGGAATTAATGCTTATCGGAATCGCTGTATTTTTTGCATACTTTGCTGAACAGATTGTTGTGTGGACAGGCAAGTTTTTTGCCAACTGGATTGTGTGGGTGGCATTTAGTGCTGCTATAGTCGGAATTATTATATACACATCTAATACATTCAGAAAGAATTTTGATAAAGAAGAAGCTAAAAAAGGAATAGAATTTTCTAATATGCTTATGTATGTAACTTTTTTTGGGATTTTGATTGGTTTATTTGTCCAGTTTTTGCCACCGAGAGTAAACCCGTTTCTTATAGATAAGACTTGGTTTATATGGTTTATTGCGTATGCGTTCATACTTTTTTCATATGGTATTTTTCTTTCCTTAAAGCATTTTATAATTAGCGCGGTTATAGTGCTTCTCGGCATTCCTGTTTCAATGCTTGTACCAAACTATGAAATAGCTGTAGGAGGTATCTTTTTAGGGCTCTGTTTGTTTATTCCTTCATTTATAGAGTATAGGAGCACAGGGAAGTGAGAGAAAAGATTTTTGATTCAACCTTGAGGGTGCAAATTCTTACTTTACTTTCACTGCGCAGAGAAGTATCTTTTACTGAGCTGAAGAAGACACTAAACGTTTCAGACGGAAACCTCTCAGTGCATTTAAAAAAATTGGAAGAGGCGGATTTTATTGAAGTGAAAAAAAAATTTGTTAGTAGAAAACCAAAAACTGTTTATTATCTTAATGAGATAGGTAAAAAACAATTTATTGCATATCTTAATGATATGGAAAAAATACTAAAAAAGCTAAAGGAGGCAAAGAAATGGAAAGAGAAGAAGCAAAGAAAAGGATGAAGGAACTTCAAGGTTTTTATAAGCATCTATACTCTTATATTGCAGTGAATGTTATTCTTCTTATTATTAACCTCGTAACATCGCCTAAAGATTTATGGTTTTACTGGGTAACGGTATTCTGGGGCATAGGGATTATTGGGCATGCGTTCCGGGTTTTCGGCAAAAACAGAATTCTCAGTAAAGATTGGGAGGATAGAAAGGTAAAGGAAATTATGGGAGAAGAAGATAAAAAGAGCGAAGAGTAGAATACGGAAGAGGTGTCAAATCTTGAGTGGTAATTTGTATAAATATCAGCTGATGATAAATGCGCTTTTGCGCAGCAAACTTTATCCATAACTTCATTAAGAGCTTCTTATTTTAATTTACAGCTAAATTTCGTGCTTTATCTTCCAAATGTGGCGATTCATTTTTAAAAAATTTAGAGAGCTGTAAATGCCGGCTCGTGTATACAAATAACATTTGGATTGTTTGCTGAGATTTTTTGGTTTTTGTTTAATATTTTGAAAGAAAAGCTATAATTAAAATCAGGAGGCAGGTATGGATGAAATTAAAGAAAGCCTAAAGTTTGGGTGGAAAGAAATTTTAGGTACATGGTGGTGGATATCTCTCTCAGCGTTATATATTCAAATAGGCGGGTTTTTGTATTGGTTTGCTGGCTTTACAGCTGCCCGGTGGGTTAACAACCCTGAAATTCTTGACAAGCTAAATTACAGAACGTTTTCGTTCTACTTTGACAGCCCTGTCGGGTTAAGATGGAATATTGGGCATACCATAATGGTTTTTGTAATGTTTTCAATATTTTATTTTTTTGCAGGGTATCTTCCTTCAAAGCGTGCAAAAAACAAAAATCACAGTGTAATAATGCTAAAAACGGCATTGTGGTTTTTTGTTTTAAATTGTATTCTTGTTCTATTTTCTTATTTAGCTATTCTTTTCTCGCCCAGGCAGGCAGCATTACTTTCTTTTGGCACGGTGCTTTCGCAGTACTTATCACAAATCGCACATAATGTTTTTGGCATTACTTTATTCATTGCCATTGCCCTTATATCGTACATCTATGAAAAATTTACTGAGAAAAATGTTTTTCAACTGGTTATGGTTTTCTTTGTCGTGCAAACTATTGATTTTATTATTATGATTTCTTTCAGGACGTTATCTTACGTTAACGGTAATGTGTTAAAAATATTTTCTCGTCCTTCGCTGGGTATTTTTGAAGCAATAGCCTATTCCGTAGTTTTTATTGTAGCTATTTTTATTGCCTCAGAGACTGTAATATGGAACAATTTCAAAGAAGGGGTAAAAAGAGGCCTGTATCTTTTGTACCATAGGGGGAACATAGTTTGGGCGTATTTCTTTATTTATGCCTGCCTTTTTGCAATTTCATTCGGTGTTTCGTGGATTCCATATCTTCGCTCTAAGGCCTACTACGGCGTAAACTCACATCTCTTTTCGACAGCGGCTACCATAATTCCATTTATATTATTTATACTTGTATCTTCTTTCCTCGTTGTTACTGCATTTAAGCTTGCCTACCTGTTTGAAAAAAGAGGAAAGTTGAGTGAAGAAGCGGATAATGGCGACAAAATAGAAACATCACCTTAAACATATTTACCTTACTGGCGTTACTATTTAATCTTTTTTTGACTACAGGTTATTGCTAACTCAATATTTATTGTACATAAAGTTTTCGATTGCATAAGTTCAGAAACATATGAGACTCTTGTAAATGTGATATACTGGACAAAAGAGTAAATGAAAGCTAACACATATACAGGAGGTTAAAGAGTATGTTTAATGATGATTACCGGTATGTATA
>JALTHX010000254.1:0-2148 GCA_027076005.1 Caldisericaceae bacterium | reverse complement strand
GTAGATTAAAGAAAGAAGCAAAAGAAATGCTTTTTTCAGAAGACTTGCCCCTGTTCTTTAGTATTTTGAGAAAGTATTTTATCTTTTTTCCGCTGCGTATTGTAACAGTTGATTTATTTATCCCGCGAAGAATGAGAAAAGATGTTGTGATGGTGGCTGCGGCACCGTTCCTTCTGCGAATCACTGCGAAGGATATAAACACTAAATTTCGTATTATATTAAAAGGGGATATTAACTCACTTGCCGTTTTCTTCTACAACAATCATATTTCACGGGAAGCAAGCAACCGTTTGTTTGAAATAGGGCGCAATAAAGAAGAGGCAGTCAAGATAAAAGATCCCGGCAAGGCCGCGGAACGCTTCAAGCGCGACATTGCAAACAGGTATATAAATGCAAGCCCGCAGTTCAAAAAGCTGATAAGGGAAGCTGTCCAAAAGAATAACATCCCACTCATGCAGGACTTATTCATTCGGCTTTCATGGTTGAACACTTTCTCATACGGTGAAAACGTACTCTCTCCAGAGATAGACGTGCTTATTGAAAAAGTAGAAAGCATGGAATAGGGGACGCTATGAAAATTCGAGATACGAACCTACAAAGCAATTTGCAGTTTTTTATCCTCCCTCCCCACAAGACCCCTTCCTTTATGTAGGTGATGTAGTGGTGGATATTTGATTTTTTCACCAATTAGGCTATGATGCAACTATGAAACTCAATCAAGCGTTCCAGTTCAAACTCAAGGCTAATAAAGAGCAGGAAGAAAAACTCAAAACCTATGCCGGTGCATGCCGGTTTGTATGGAACAAGACTCTTAACTTAGTGAAAAACAGGTTAGTAGAATACAGCACATATAAAATAGTTAACACCCACACTTTAACTCACTACTCACAACCACCGTTAATACCGCACTACGAAGATATTGCAAATCTCTTGCCTCTATGGAAGCACTCTGAAGAGTATAGTTTTCTTTCCGATGCACCGTCCCAGGCATTACAGCAAACGCTCAAAGACCTCTACAAAGCCATAAGTTCTGCATTCACAAAAGGCAACGGTATGAGGTTCCTGCAATACAGAAAGAAAGGTAAGTCACCTGACAGTTTCAGATACCCTCAAGGCTTTAAGATAAAAGGAAATAGAGTTTTTCTACCTAAAATAGGATGGATAAGATTCTTTAAGTCAAGAAAGATAGCAGGTAAACCAAAAAACGTAACGGTTAAAAAGTATCCTGACGGATGGTACATAAGCATAGTAACTGAAGTAGAGATAGAAAAACCGAAAGAAAACTTGCACCACCCCGTAGGGATAGACGTAGGCGTTGCAAAAGCAATTACTCTATCCAATGGGTACTACTTCATACCTCTGGACTTAATCAAGTATGAGAAGAAACTAACGAAACTCCAGAGAGCTCTTTCTAAGAAACAGCACCCAAAACACAAAGGCGACAAAACGCCAATATCCAATAACTTCGTAAAGCAAAAGAAAAGAATTGAAAAGCTTCACCAGAAGATATCAAACACAAGGAAAGACTTTTTGCACAAAGTATCAACCGCTATAGCCAAAAACCACGGCCTAATAGCAGTAGAAAACCTTTCCGTAAAGAACATGACTAAGTCAGCAAAAGGAACGATGAAAGATCCAGGACACAACGTAAAGCAGAAGAGCGGACTCAACAAGTCAATCCTCAGTCAAGGGTGGAGTATATTTTTCTACTTCCTTGAGTACAAACTGCAAAGGCAAGGAGGCAGGTTAATCAGAGTTAATCCTCGATACACATCCCAAACCTGCCCTGTATGCGGACACGTATCCAGATATAACCGTAAAAGCCAGGCAGCATTCGTATGTGAGAAGTGTGGATATGCTGCTAATGCTGACTTAGTAGCATCAATCAATATCCTGATGAGAGCAATAGGGAAGGAAAACCTTTTACAAACCCTACCGCAGGGCTTGCGGGAAGTTACACCTGTCGAGTATGCAATGCATACGCTGAAGCAGGAACTGGCGGGAAGCCGTGAGGCATTACCGCTCCCTGAGGCTGTATAGCTAACGGGAATCCCCTTTGTTTACGGAGAGGAGGAGGTCAAAATAGCGTAATGGAAGAAAAAAAGAATATTACAAAAGAGTTTGCTAAAGTTGTAAGTAAAAATATTC
>JALTHX010000253.1:0-2149 GCA_027076005.1 Caldisericaceae bacterium | reverse complement strand
GCATAATATGCTGTTCCGATTAGCCCAAGTTCGCCATTTTTTCAAAATTACTCAATCCAGCTGTGAGAAAATCTAAATATATGGTCACTACAGATTTTCAAATAATTAATTGGTGACGTTTAATTTTATTAGGAGAAATTCCAAGATTGTCATAAATTTGTTTATGAGCCGGTTCTGGAATTCCAGAAGTGCGGAGATGATATTTTTTCTTTTTGTTTTCATGCATAACATCAAAAGTTACAGAAGCCATAGTATGACTTGAAAGCACATCTCTGATTGTACTCCATTGCCGATAATCATCTTTCTGACGAAGTTTAAATTCAATTGTATGAAGAACATGATATGCAAGAACAGAAATAAACATATGCGTATCAGCTCTGTCTTCGCGTTGATGGAAATTTGGACGAGCACCAAGAAATGATTTCATTGATTTAAAAGCACTTTCAACTCGTGTAAGCATGGTATAGGTTTCCCAAATTTCTTTATCCGAAAATGTTTTTAGATCTGTTTTAAGAAGGTAACAACCTTCCCGTTCAATAGCGTTATCATATTTTTCCTGACATCGTGTCCAAATAATATTTTCTGTTAAAAATTTTTGCTTTTGATTTTTTTTCTTTGAAATCGTAACCTTTACATCATAAAGTTTAGCTGCTTTAGGATATTTTCCCTTTAATTTACCAATTCTTTCAAGAATTTTTTCATAAACTTTGGTTCTATTTTTACTTTTCAAACCATCTTTAATGTATTGTAATCTTTCTAAAAATATATTTTCCTGCCTACTTCTAATCCCGCTCTCTTTTCCAATTCTTTTTGTACTTCTGCACAATAAATGAATTTCTTCAGCAGATTCGTGCCGTTTCACTTCAATTTTTATACCTCGTTTTTCATCTTCCTTGATTACATTCATATCTTCACTTGGAAAATAATTATGTTTTCCTCTGCTAACCACAATGTAATGTATACCCAACTCTTTCAAATATTCTATGTTTTCATTGCTCGCAATCCCTCTGTCAATGATAACTGTTCGATCTTGAGAAAGCTCAGGTCTTAATTCTATTAGTGATTCAATCATCTCTTTGAATGTCTTAAATTCTGATTGATTTCCAGGATATAGACGGCTATATTTAGGGAATCCATGTTCATCTATTATCAGTGCCAGAGTCAAAAGTTTGCAATCAGTTCTTTTCTCTTTCGAATGTCCTCGCTTAGCCTTGGAATTAGAAAGCATTTCGCCTTCAAAATAAGTATTTGTTAAATCCATAAGTAATATCTTTTCTGGAAGATCAAATAACTCTTTTGCTTTCACAGAAAGATGTTGCTCTAGTGCATCCTTTATTGAAAACACTCTATCTCCAGCTCTGTAAAAACTGTTAAGTGACCTTCGGGGAGGAGGTGTTGATAATTCATACAATGCTGACAGATTTTCAGCCCAATAATGTGTATGTCTTTCACTGCCTGGTGAAATCAAACGCCCTACTACAAGTGATTCGACAATAGGAAGTACTGTTTCTGGTATTCCAGATTCCAGCATAATTTTATTAAATCCAAGATGTTTCCAGATTTCATGACAAACAAATTCAGCACCAAGTGTTCGTGTTTCAGAGAAGCTGACAGTATTAAGATTTGCAGGAATATAATTTTCTGCATTTTCCGTGCCTGTATCTTCATTTTTGTTAATACTTGTATCTGCCGTTAAATTCTTTTTTATTCTTCCAGCTGCCTTGACGGCAAGTTCTTCAATAACAGGATCATTACTGAATAGTTCCTGTTGACCTGTCAAAACGGCTTCAATATAATTTGCCAGTTCTTTATACTTTTCTTTTGGAATATCGATTTTTCCAAGATTCAGGATCAGACGTTGTCTTGGTCCGTTTTCAGTTCTGATATTTTCAACCAAATGCAAATATTCGTATTTTTTACTGGAGTTTTTATTTCGTTTAATTACTTTTTTTATATACATAAACACATTATACATAGATGTAAAAGCTATGTCAACAATTATTTATTCTATGGGTCACTACATTGGGATTTTGAAAATTAAAATGCCGTTTTATAGGGGTTCTCATTCTGATTGTGCTAAATTTTTAACTTTTTTATGATGATTTTGGCGAACTTGGGTTAGACTCTATTGTCAATGTTTTTTATCTCG
>JALTHX010000252.1:0-2149 GCA_027076005.1 Caldisericaceae bacterium | reverse complement strand
AAAAAAGTAGGGAAAAGGAACATTACAAGGGAGAAAATCCCAAGCACTAATACATTGATTAGAAATATTTGGTTAACAAAGATTTTTGCTTTCTTGATACTTTCTTTTTTCTTGCCCGTATATACAGGTATAATTACTGACTGCATACCTCCCCCGATAATGCCAAGAATCATCGCGGGTATAAGCATTGCAATAACGAATGCGTCTACCTGCGCACTTGCACCAAAGTAATATGCAACAAGCACGGTACGGAGGTACCCAATAATTTTACTTAGAAAAGTAATAAACATAAGGATTACTGCTGCTTCTGATGCAGATTGCCAGCGTAAAATCCTCAAGTTTCTTATGCGTTTAAAGTTCAACCAATCAATCCCTCCACTTTAAGAAATGTGCAATACATTTTATATGCATTTTGAAATATTTGAAAGGATGTTTCACATCTTTTAATAAAATAATATTTGCTGAGAGAAAAAAGGCAAAAGAGAGACTCTTCGCTATGCTCAGAGTGACAAAAAGAAAAAGCGGAATGACGGCGTGGAGTAAGTCCCTCGCGATAAAGGATTGCTTCAATCTTCTTGTATCAGCAAAAAATATCATTTAACGTATCAAAGCATTACCCATGGTACAGCAAAGATATTAGAAGCAAGCTTATAAATTTTGTTTCCATTATATATTACCATTCCTGCTACTGCATTGGGGTTTACACTAAGAAAATAAATTAAATTTTGGATATCACCGTAATTAACCTTACTCTTAAATTTTACCTCTATTGGTAAAATTTTTCTTCCGTATTCTAAAATAAAATCTACTTCTTTTTCTTTTCCGCCTCTTGTTCTCCAGAAGTAGATATTCATCCCCCATATACCGGTAAGTGTAAGAAGATTTTCCAAAATTACACTTTCAAAAAGGTGACCTTCGAATTTTTCATCTATTGCATTTGGTTCCCTAAAACCTGATAGGTACGTTGCTATCCCTGCATCAATAAAATATCCTTTGGGTGTTTTAGTGATGCTCTTTGATTTAATTTTTGTAAACGGCCTGAGTCTAACAAATAAATACGATGCCTCCAACAGATTTATGTATCTGTGTACCGTTGGCTGGCTTATTCCTGTGTCCCTTGATATGCCCGTTTGGTCAACAATGGATCCTGTTCTTAAGGCGAGTAGCTCCATTACATTTCTAAAATCTCCGAGTGAAGATATGTTTGACAGGTTTCTTAAATCTCTTTCGAGGTACGTTTTGGTATATCCGTCCCACCACATAGAGATTTCTTCCGAATTTCTCAATTTTAATACTGGCGGCAGAAATCCTCTGAATAGTATTAGCGTGGTAGGTAAATTGCTATCAATTCCTTTTTCCTCCGGATATTCTCCTTTGAATATATTCAAGAGCCAGTAAGGTACCTTTCTTCCCTTTAATTCGGAAAAGGTAAATGGGTAAAGTGTAAAGTATGTCGCACGTCCTGCCAAAGTTTCGGAAATATTTTTAAGCAGCAGAAAGTTAGCTGACCCTGATAGTATGAAATGCCGGTCTTTTTCGTTGTCAACTATTTGTTTAATTGCAAGCAAGACTTTTGGAACTCGTTGTGCTTCATCTATAATGATATTTTTCCCGGAAGAAAGTATTGGATAAGGATCTTTCTCCGCCTGGGCAAGCGTATCAAGATCGTCCATATTGAAGTACCTATACTCATTAAATGGCGATTCATTTTTTAATAAGGTTGTTTTCCCCGTCTGCCGTGCACCTGTAAGGATTAACACTTTTGACATACCTAAGGCTCTCCGCATTTTTTCAGTAATCCATCTCTTTTTATATTCTTTGTTTATCATTTTATTCATCTCCTGAATAGAATTTATTCATATCTTGAATAAATTATAGCATTATCTCTTAAAATTTAAAGGCGAGATTCTTCACTTCGTTCAGAAAGATGGAAAGTTGGATGTTAGGGATGAGACTCTTCGCTGCGCTCAGAGTGACAGAAAAAAGTAGAATGACAGGGAGTTGTCATCCTTGAGCCGATTTTGCGAAGGATCTCCGCAGTTTGGTTTTTAAGGAGGAGATTCTTCACTTCGTTCAGAATGACAGCATAAAATGCAACACTACGAAAAACGAGATTCTTCGGTCGCTGCGCTCCCTCGAGAATGACAAG
>JALTHX010000251.1:0-6583 GCA_027076005.1 Caldisericaceae bacterium | reverse complement strand
ATATATTATTAAAAACTCTCTTCAAATTTTATTCATATTTTGTACTATACTATAAGTGTGATGAAAAAAATAATGATAGTAGAAGATGATGATAATATTAGAGAATTGCTTGAGATGTACTTTTCAAAAGCAGGCTTTGAAATAATTCAAGCGGCCGATGGAAAAACGGCTTTAGATCTGTTCGAAAGCGAAAAGCCCCATATTGTAATACTCGACCTTATGCTTCCTGTAATTGACGGAATTACTGTTGCAAAAGAAATCAAGAAAAATGCCAATATTCCAATTCTTATGTTAACTGCAAAAGCTGAAGAGTCAGATCGAATTAAGGGCTTGGAGATTGGGGCAGATGATTACGTAACAAAGCCATTTAGCCCAAAAGAAGTCGTTTTAAGAGTTAAGAATATCTTGAAACGTTCCTATCCTGATGAACAAATAATAAAATTCAAAGATTTGGAAATTCACCCCAAAGAAATAAAAATTTACCAAAATGGAAAAGAGATTCCATTCACAGCAAAAGAATTTAAAATAATATTTGCAATGGTGACAAAACCCGGTACCGTATTCAGCAGAGAAAAAATAATGGACGAAATTTATACGGAATACGATGACGTAGTATTTGATAGAACAATAGATGTTTACATAAAAAATATTCGAAAGAAGCTCGGAGATAACCCCAAAAATCCTAGATATATAGAGTCTGTGTATGGCGCAGGATACAGAATGAGAAAATAATGGAATTTAGAACAAAACTAATCCTAAGTTATATTCTTATTATTATTGTTGTTATATTTTTTGCGTTACTTTTTGTTAATATATACATAGGAAGACGTTTTTCAGAAATAATTATTCAAGGGTCACAACAAGGTTTCCTTGTGTTTATGACACCCCAGGGCAAGATTTTTCTACATACAGTGAAATCTTCACTTATTTGGGCAGGAACAGTTTCAATTCTCATAGGAACATTTTTAGCTTTTATAATATCACGTTTCGTAACAAACCCCCTAAAGAAAATGGAAGAGTTTGCAGGAAAAATTTCAAAAGGAAATTATAATGCACGCATCAAAATAACAAGCGACGATGAGATAGGACACTTACAAAAAACTTTAAATAGAATGGCAGAACACCTTACGGAGATAGAAAGTATGAGAAAATCTCTCGTACAAAATGTATCACACGACCTAAGAACCCCTTTAACCAGCCTGAAAGGGTATATCGAAATGGTAACAGATTCAGAGTTTACGCATGAAGAAAAAAGTAAGGCGATTCAAGTAATCAAGTCGGAAGTTGAGAGAATGGAGAGTATGTTAGAGGAACTCAGCAAACTATCGGCAATTGACAGTAAAAAATACGAAATCCATTGCAAAAAAATGCTTTTGGGAAATTGCGTAAGAAATGCGACTAATTTAATGAAAATTGATGCTACAGCAAAAAACTTATATTTGAAAACAGACATAAAAGAAGTCTATATAAACGGCGACGAAAAAAGAATAAGAGAAATCATTATAAACTTACTAAGCAACGCAATAAAATTTACGGAAAAAGGGGGCGTAACTGTTAAAGTTTATAAAGAAAAAGGGCGTGCCGTTGTTTCTATAAAAGATACCGGGAAAGGGATACGTAAGGAAAATATTAACAAAATTTTTGATAGGTTTTTCAGAGGAGAAAAATCCCGTTCAAAAACAAGTGGGGGTATAGGCGTAGGCCTTACGATTGTAAAGGAACTTGCAGAGGCAATGAAAGGGGAAATTGCCGTTAAGAGTGAAATAGGAAAAGGCTCTGAATTTGTAATTACCTTTCCAGCTATAAAAAAGTAAGCTAAGTATCTTCTTTTCTGGAATTTCTCCCCTTTAATACTTCTTCTTTAAACTCTATATTTTTTATGCCATCTAACAGCGCCGTATAATGAGCTCGCAAAGGAGCAATATCCTTATTAGAGATTTTATCATTGCTATATTTTACTTTATCGAACAACGCGGTAAGTGTTGCTAAATGAGGCACAGCCGTACTTGCCTGGCTTGACAACCGTCTGTAAAACTCATCCGGGGTTTCGTACTTCTTCATAGAAAAGCTCTTTTTCTTTAAAAGATAAAGTGCGGAAAAATACAAAAATTTTACAAATTCTTCAGGATCCTCTATTTCCTCTAATGATTTCTCTATACCTTTTTCTCTTATCTGCTTCTTAAAACGTTGCACTGTTTTTCCTTGCAATACTGTTTCGGGTATTTGGTCATTAAACAAAAATTTGTATAACATATACGCAAGTAATATGCCAAGAACAATAGCTACTATTCCAAAGATAATTCCAGCCGAAGTAAAAAAGTTGCGTGCAAATTGTAAAAATTCGCTCGAACCCACCATTCTATGGACAACTGATTTGATATCTACGGTGCCCTGAGGAATTTTTGGAAATGTGCCACCAGGAGTTTCTTTAATCAGCATAGAGGATAAAGTACCTCTATAAAATTTTACAAAAAATTTAAAAAATATAATACTTACAATAGCAATAACACCAATACCTGCAGCTATCGAAGTAATCATTTTTTTGTAAAAAACAGTTTTTTTCACACTCTTATAGAAACCCACAAGCAGTAAAAGAAAAATCATCAGTACAACAATTAAAATGAGCAATATAAGGAGTACTTGAAAAGACGGAATTTTATGAAAAGTTTCCTTTATCCCCTGAACCACCACCTCGGTAGATTGCCGAATAGAACCTGAACTTACTATTGCCGTTCCATTTCCCTTAAAAGAAGGTGCTGTAGAAGTCCCAGTAGCATATAAAAACGAATGAATTTTGTCACCAAGACCCGACTCAAATACACCTTTCCACTTTAGGGGGATAATACCCAATAAAATTATCGGTGACAGAAAAAGGGCACGTTTAGTACTCAAAAGAGAACGCTCCTTAAGTATGGAAATGATATAAAAATAGAGCGCAATAGGAGGAATAATATTATAAAATATTCCAAAGTGAATAATTATAAAATTTGCAAATAAAATAAGCAAAAACATAAATAAATTGCCTAATCTTGCAACAAATAAAATAAAAACAAAAAAAGCAGTGATCCCTATGGAAATAAGGATAACATATACGGGTTGCATAAAATTAACGGCTTTTAAAAGAAGTTTGCTTACAATTACATAGAGCTGTATAGAGAATAAAAAATATAAAATATCTTCCGTCATCTTCTTGTCATCTCCAGTTTACTTGCATAATCCTTACCCAAAATAGGGTAAACAAATATACCTTCTCGCGCTAATGCTTCTTTGGAATGGCCCAACACGGTGAGATAGTATGCCTCTTTGAAATAATAACGAGGCGGGTTTTCATTGGGAAGAACGAAAGTGTTATCCGGTAAAAGCACTATGTTCAAACGTGAAACGTAAGGTTTTAATTTCAGCAGCAATAACATCATTCTTTCCGAAATATCGCTCTCGATGAAGAATATTTCACTACCAAATTTAATATTTAGGGAAAGGCTTTCTAAAAATTTAGCAGTTTCTATGGCATCGTCACCACTTGCCAGCGCAAGCACCTTAAATATTTGCATCAGATGAAATTCCCCTTTGTCAATTTTTATATTCTCTTTCGGTGTTCCATTTGTGACAAGCCCAACAGGCAAATGATGATGTATTGCATAATTTGTAATAGAGGCAGCAATTGCAGATGAAGCATCTTGAAATTGCAAATTCTTCTTATAATAATCCACAACAACCTGTATACGTTTGGAGGCAGTAAAATCAAGTTCTTTCACTGTTAATTTATCTCTATGAGCCGTCTGCTTCCAGTGAATCATTGAAAGTGGATCATTTGTTGAATAATCGCGTACCCCGGCAATGGACGTATAGTCCATATTAAGCTGATATTTTGCCTTAATTCCATTAATCGGTTCCGATAGATATACATTTAGCCTTTGAAAAGGGACTACATATGGAAATACATAAACCGTCTTTTCATCAGAAACGGTTACTTTTCTTTTTAAGAACCCCAACGGGTCAGAAATTGTAATATCAAATTTACCAACTCTGTATACACCTCTCCTGTTTCCTACGTAACCTATATTTCCTGAAAGTATTTTTCTTGAGGTAAAAAATCTGTTTACTTTTTCACCTTTGGCTGGAACAAAATAATAAGGGCTAATAAGCGAAACAGTAAAAAGAAAAGGAATTCGGAAATCTACATTTAATGTATAAGAAAAATCTGCTCTATCTTTCTGCCTCACTGTATACGTGTTAACATCAGTTTTTAAAGAAACGCTTCCTTTCTTAATATACAACGAATATAAGAGCAAGTAAAGTACATAAATTCCTAATATAAGGTAAGTAACTCCACCCAAAACAAGAACAATAAAAATAAGGGCAATAAGGAGGACCCTCACCTCTTTACTCAAATTTACTAACCCTCTTTTGCAAAATTTTCTAAAACAGGGACTTTTATACTTTTAACAACTTCATCCAACACATCTCCTACCTTTACACCCCTGAGTTTTGCATCGGCACGAAGTACCACTCTATGGCTCAAAACATCTTTAACACTATTTTTTACATCATCAGGCAGAACAAAATCGCGCCCGGAAAACACAGCCCATGCCTGCGAAACACGCATAAGAAAAAGTGATGCTCTCGGGCTTGCACCAAGGTATAGCTCCCTGTGCATTCTTGTTGCCCGCGATATAGCGACAATATATTCTGCAACGTTGGGGTGTACATATACCTTACGGACTGAATTTTGAACATCAATAAGTTCGTCAATGCTGCTTATCGGTTTTAAGTTTTCAATAGGAAATGTCTCCTTTTTACGAGCAAGTATTTCTTTTTCAGCTTCCTTCTCAGGATAGCCAACGGAAAAGCGCATAATAAACCTATCCAGCTGGGCTTCCGGCAAGGGGAAAGTCCCTTCATATTCAATAGGGTTCTCAGTAGCAATTACCATAAAAGGTATGCTAATTTTATAATCAACTCCATCTATTGTAACTTTATTTTCTGCCATTGCTTCAAGTAATGCAGATTGGGTTTTTGGCGTGCCTCTGTTTATCTCATCCGCAAGCAAGAGATTTGTGAATACTGGCCCAAATCTTACCTTGAATTCTTCGGTTTTCCTATCATACATAGTAATACCGGTAATGTCCGTTGGTAAAAGATCCGGGGTAAACTGAACCCTTTTGAAATTAGCAGAAAAAGAAATAGCAAGTGCTTTAGCAAGAGTAGTTTTTCCTGTTCCAGGAACATCTTCAAGCAATACATGCCCTCCGGAGATTGTTGACACAATAATTTTATTAATTGTCTCATCACGTCCGATAATTACTTTTTTCAGGTTCTCTTTTAATTCTTCTATCATATCTAAATCTCCTTTCCTCTACAGATAAAAAATTATAATACAAAAAAGAAATTTGCAAAGCACAAAAAACTCATTAAAATTAACTATGACCATATTTTTATTTGCAGGAATTTTACTATTTATTGCAATTTATGCAGGAAGAGTTTTTCACAAAGCAAAATTGCCTGTAGTAACAGGCTATATTCTTATAGGCTTTATTCTTGGCAATGTTCCTTATCTTTCGGCACACCTATCTCCATACTTTGCAAAACTTGCAAGCTATGTGGATGAACTTGCACTTGCGGTTATATCATTTGAAATGGGGATGGAGTTTACTCTAAAAACTTTGAGAAAAATAGAAAAAAACATCTTTATTATTACAATAACCCAGGCAGTTATCACCTATTTGCTAATTCTCACAGTATTTAAAATTATTTTGAGAGTACCTACTGCAATATCTATAGTTATTGCATCCATAGGTGTTGCAACAGCACCTGACATTATTATTCTTGTTACGCGCGAGTATAACATAAAAGGGAGACTTGCAGAGTATTTAAACAGTATAGTAACGCTTGACGATTTGTTAACAGAACTTGCATTTATTGTAACGATACCAATTGCAGAAAAACTGCTGCATTCTTATACCGGAGTGTTAAATCCCTCGATCTTTATTGTAAAAGAACTCATCTTCTCTATTTTAATAGGAATAACTCTGGGAATTATCTTCGCATTTATTGCGAACGAATTTAGAAGATTAAGAGCACTTTTCTCAGTAACCATTGGTTTTATATTAACAGCAATAGGGATTGCAATATGGCTAAAACTACACATTATTTTCATTCTCCTTATTATCGGAATAGTTTTTGCCAATTTATCAAGAGAGCGTGCCGCTGTAATCAGCGTGTTAAGCCAAATCGATGCACCCCTTTTTATTATATTCCTTATAGTAAATGGCTCTGCATTATCCATTAAACTCCTAATAGGTTCAGGGATATTAGGCATCGCATTTATTCTCTCAAGAGGCATAGGAAAGGTCCTCGGCACGTATTTTAGCAAAACAATAACCAAAGATCCTCTATGTGGTAAAATTGGTTGGGCGCTACTTCCACAATCTGAGATTAGCATTTACCTAGCCATCCTTGCAAAACACGCAATCCATCCCTACGGAAATACAATATTCTCAATTGCAATGAGTGGAGTAATCGTTTTTGAGATTATCGGAGCCCCTTTACTGAGATACATTCTTTCCAAAGAGTAAAAATTTCT
>JALTHX010000250.1:0-2151 GCA_027076005.1 Caldisericaceae bacterium | reverse complement strand
GCTCCCTTTGGCAAAAGAGCTTTAACACACTTCAAAGTTATTGAAAAAATAGGAAAAGAATTTTCTCTTGTTGCGGTAAGGCTTGAAACCGGGAGAACTCACCAAATCAGGGTGCATTTTTCTTATCTTGGTCATCCCGTAGTTGGCGATTCTCTCTATGGAGGAATGATAAAAAGTATTCCTTTAAAAAGGCAATTTTTGCATGCCTATGAAATTTCCTTCATTCATCCTATAATGGGGAAAAGAATCAATGTTTATTCTGTACTTCCTGAAGAACTCAGGAAAATTTTAGATTTGGTTAGGAAAAAATGGAAGAAAAAATAATTACGCAAAACAAAAGAGTTTTAAGGAATTTTGAAATTATTGACACGCTTGAGGCAGGTGCCAAGCTCGAGGGGCATGAAGTTAAATCCGCGCGAGAGGGGAAAATAAGCCTGAATGGTAGTTATGTGAAGGAAAAGAACGGTGAGTTTTTTATATATAATGTGTTCATTGGGTCTAATCCTTCCTTACGAGGGGGAAAAAGCGAGAGAAGAAGAAGGAAATTGCTTTTACATAAATATGAGATTATACGGTGGATGACAAAGGCAAAAGAAAAAGGTTTAACCATTTTACCCGTAGATGTTCACACTTCAAAAAATAGGATAAAGTTTACAATAGCTTTAGTGCGTGCTAAAAAGATGTTTGACCATAAGCATAAAATAGAAGAGAAAATGATTAAGCAGGAGATAAACAAAGTGAGGCGATTAAGATGAAGAAAGTTTTATCAATATTGCTTGTTATTTTTATAGTTTTTATAGTACTGCCTGTAAAGGCGCAAGTATGGTATCCTATTGTTTCCGTGACGGGGAGCAGCGTAAATGTACGCAATGGTCCTTCGCTTAACTATAATGTGCAGTATCAGGTTTCAATGGGCACTCTTCTTGAAAAAATTTCACAGGTGCATAGCTCAAGCGGTGATTTGTGGTATAAAGTTTACGATTTTAACAAGAACAAAGTTGTATATATAGCATCATGGCTTACTAAGGACAGCGGTGTTTCAATATACGGAGAAAATGCAGATTTTATTGCGGAAGTGAACGCAGATGTTTTGAATACACGTATCGGGCCTGGTACTTCTTTTAGGGTAATTGATGTGCTAAGTAAAGGCGACGAAGTGCATATAACCCGCATTGTGGCAAGGTCCGATGGGCAGAAGTGGTTTAGATACAAGAAGGGGAACCAATATTATTATGTTGCAGGATGGTATATGCAGAAAGTCGAGCCGAAAAAAACCGATGAAAATGGCAACAAAAAAGAAGACAATACACAGAATCCTGTTGCAACAGCAAACTACTATATCAACTTAAGAAAAGGCCCGTCGCTTGATTATGGAAAATTAGGACTTATTTCAAAAGGTGATACTGTTTCTGTTGAGGGGAGTGCAAAAAATAAAGAAGGTGAAACCTGGATTGAGGTAAACTACAAAGGCATCACGGGCTGGTGCTACTCGCCTTTATTTACGGTAAGCAATTTATCTATACCTGATGTTTCTCCAATTGGGGGGAACGGGATTACCGCAGACTATGTAAATTTGCGCAGCGGTCCTTCTACTTCTTATGATATAGAAAAAGTTTTAAACAAGGGAACTAATTGCAACATCGAGGGGGTTGCAAGAAACAAAAAAGGTGAAATCTGGTATGAAGTATCTGCAGGAAATGACGGTTGGATTCGCTCTGACCTTTTAACGTTGCACACGGAGAAGAAAGGGCAAATTTCAAAAATAACATGGGAAATTGCCTCAAATGGCATTAATATTGTTGTTTACGGGAATAGCATAAATAAACCATCAATTTCAGTATTGGAAAACCCTATTCGAATTGAGGCGCGTTTTTCAAATGACATACTCAGCAAAAATGCAAGTGCTTTGCTTATTGGAATTAGCCCCATTATTAGGGTTAGGTTTGACCAGCAAGGGCTTACTACTGTGGTTACAGTTGATTTAACGGACAGAATCCCGTTCAAGGCGGATTTTAAGGACGGTAAATTTGTTATAAATCTTGAACTTCCTAAAAAGGGCGAAAAGCGTGTTGAAGTTTCCGATTCTTTGGTTTATGCGCCTATCGTTCTGTATAACAACACTGAATTTGTAGAATTAAGTAGTGTTTTAGA
>JALTHX010000249.1:0-6617 GCA_027076005.1 Caldisericaceae bacterium | reverse complement strand
AGGTGGTGTAGTATGAATGTAGGTGGTTTAAAAATTAACCGTTGAGCAAAGGCAAAGTGCAAATAGAAGTCGTGTGCGAAAAAAATGTGCTCGTTGAAAACCTCAGCGCAAATCGCCTTTGCAAACTTCCAGAACCGCTTTTTGAAATCGTTAACCGTAGCACCAGAACCTAAACCTCAATAAGTACTTTGCAAACAAAAACGGTTTTGTCAAGGTGCGTAAATACAAAATCCGTTTGCAAAGTTTTTAAAAGAAAAGAAAATTTGAAAGGAGAGAAAGATGAAAAAGAACTTTTTAAAGATATTTATAATATCTTTATTGATGTGCAGCATTGTGTTAGCATCATCTTATTCATTCAATGATATAGCTAAAGCACAACACAGAGTAAAGGATTCCACGACCATTAAGAATAATGTTAATATTATAGTACTGCTTCCTACCCAAACAACAAGTAAAATGAATGTTTTTATGAAATCGCTTTGCTCTACATATAATGTTAACGTTGTAAAAGAGTCAGAGATATCGCAATATATAAATCCGCTGAAAAAACATGAGTTGGTTATGCTTTCGCTTGGAAACAGAAAAGACTATTTAAGAAAGTGTCTCAGTTTGCATGGAATAGGTATTATTAAAAGCGAAAGTAATAAATCTACTTATCATTTTAAAAAAATAGAAGAGGCATTTGGAAAAGAAACTATTATAGAAGAAGGTACTGTAGAACCAGAATTATACGGTATTAAAATATTAAAAAATGGTACTATATCAGAGTTTGAGCAAGCATCAAATTCAGGACCTATCCTCAATAAGGCATTAAAAGATTGGATAGGCACCAGCGCCGAAAATCCTCTTTCTAATAAAAATTCTACATTTTCGAACAGTTCTCCTACCTGGTCCAAGATTGCGGATAGAACAAAAGATTATTCATACGAGCCATACGGAGAGATACTTCAAACAGTATGGGTCTATAAATTGCTTAATGACAACTCTACTTCTTATGATTGGTATGCAACTCATACGTTTAATTCTACGATTCCTGGTACATTAGAATGGAATTCAGGATACCAAACACAGTATTCAAAAATATACCACTATTATACCTATGCAAATGGAACTTTAACAAGATGGGGACCCACTACAACAAATACTAATTCATCGTACAGTGTAAGTGTTGGAGTGTCAGCCGGAGACGATGGAGCGTTAGTTAATGCAGGTCTATCCTGGACAGGCTATATTCCCGATGTAATGGTTTACGATGATACTATTCCGTCAAACAAAGTCGCATCCTGGGATCTGGAATATATCAGAAATTCAGCTGCAGCTACACATACTTTTAAGTTTGAACCAGGCAGTAATTTTAAAGTACCTGATGGATATAGCATAAGTATGTCGCCATGTAACACTGCAAAGTTTACTAAATATTACTGGTGGGGAGGAAGCAACTCGATAATTCTTGAACTAACATATCAATATCCTTAGTTTATTAGCTTTGAATTAAGCTATTAGAGTTATCTTGTTATTAATTAGGCGGCATACCGCCGCCTAATTAATTTTCAAAAATACTCTTAAGTGGTGCAGGATATTTTATAAATTCTTCTCTATTATGGCACTTGCAGTATAATGCAATGTAATGCTTATTATACCCTTCCTTTTTTATTACATCTGGAGGCAAAGTAATTTTAGCAGATATACAACCACATATTGAATGGCCCTGGTCAACCGCTATTGGGGGATAATTTTCTGTATCGAAAAAGAAAATTACAATAATATTTCTGTCTGTTTCGGAAGAAACTACCTTCTTTGAATAATTTTTTAGTATACTCCAGGTTTCTTTACCTGGTACGAAATTTTTTACATAAACTGTTTGAGAATATAAATGCCCAAAAGTAAGATCACCTTTAAACGATCCATAAACTTTTAATGTTATTTTAGAAGGATGCGTCTTTTTGTAATACTGACTTAAAATAAGCAAACTTCCTAAAATGAGAAATACAATTAACACAACTGCAACTATTTTCTTAATCATATTAGCCTCCGGCAAAAGAGCTTGAACCACATTTATTTGTATTAATTGTATAAAATTATAGGAACTTTGCAACTCATAAACTCAATAAATTAATTTCTCAACTGCACAGGAGTAATGGGAGGAAATGTAATGCACTGCTTGTACTGGTTTAACGATACCACTAACTTTAAGATAAGTGCCAGCATAGATACACCTCTTTCCTGCATAAAGCACGTAGCAGAGAGTATGAAGGATAACAACGGAATGTAAAAAAGAGGAAGGTATGCAAGCAGAAAAGGAGATAAAGATAGTGGAGAAGGAGAATTTCAGCGAAGGTAATTTTAAGGTGATTGAACAATTTATTGTGCTTAAACGATGTTTACACTTTCCCTGTCATTCTGTAGGTTTTCCCCGGTATTCTGGCATTGTCCCTGTCACTCTGAGCAAAACGAAGAGCCTCTGCGTTAACGACAATGCAATAAAAATACCTCATTTATACTATGGTTTTTACTATGTTGAAAATTTTTTCAAAACTTTTTTCAAAATTCTTCAAAAATCGTGAAACTTTTTGTTGAGTTTTCCGTCTATTGTATAGAGGTGTAAAAATTTAATGAAAAAATTGGGTGAAAAAGTGGAAAATTGTGAAACATTTTTGGAGAAATTTCATCTATATAAGTGAGATGAAAAATTATGGGAAAGAAGATTACAGAAAATAAAAAAGAAAAACGGAAGCAGGTTTTGCAGTTAATAAGAACGCCTTTTATAAGGCGGCGGTACAATATGAATGTAGGCGGCGTAAAAATTAACTGCTGAGCAAAGATAAATTAGCACTAGAGTATCGAGCGCAAATTGCCTTTGCAAACTTCCAGAATCACTTTTTGAACTCGTTAACCGTAGCACCAGAACCCGGAACCTCAATAAGTGCTTTGCAAATGAAGTGCAAAAATCACACCAAAACATAAATTCGTTTGCAAAGTTTTGAAAAGAAAATAAAATTTTATTTTAGGAGGACAAAATGAAAAAGATAAACAAAGACAAATTGTTTAAAAGTATAATATCTATTGGTATTGTCGGTGCAATGTTACTTCTTCTTTCAATTCCTTTCATTCCAGGGTTTAATTACTCTCCGCTCAATGCACTTGGTGTAGAGGTAACTCCAACACAGGAATACAGAATACAGTTTGACTTACCTCATATAAAACCCATTACTCCAGAGGTAAGACAAAAAGCAGAAACACACCTTTCTAAATTATTTGGAATAACACAGTCAAGTTTAAAGAACGGAACTTTACTTTCAAAGCCATTTGTTGACATTAAAGAACTGCCTATAACAAATAGTTGCATAGGCTCTATTAAAATAGGTAATGCTACAATACCCTTTAGTAAAGTAACAAAACAATTTAATAAAACTTCCAAAGATAACGAATTGCCATCTAAAGAACTTCTCACTGCATACTTCAGGGTAAACGGCAAGCCTCTAAGAGCAAACATTTTTATTATGAGCAGTGGCTCTGTCTTACAGTATGCCTCTATGACATTGCAGGATAAAGATGATAATGCGCTTGCAATGTTTACATATGGGAAGGCACTTAGCAAGGATAACGGCATTAGTTCTGCTTCAGGCAACACCTCTCCTTCATTGAATATGCAATCTACAACTTCTGAAAGCAGTACTAATAGGGTATTTAAGGTAAGAAAATTTTACACAAAATATATTACAATTAGTGATCCGTTAAATAGTGCACCAGATGCGTATACTCCATCGTTACGCTCTGACGCTCTATCTGAAGAGCCATTTGCACATATGGAGAGCGGCAAGGTAGGGATGCGTACATTTGGGTTTCAAAGCAAAATTGCCAATACTTATGCGAATTTCTATAAACATGCTTATCGTAGCGGCTGGGCGTTCTGCGGTATTTATAAACTAAGAGATGATTTCAGAATGCGCTATCAGGCAGATGTTATTTTAAGTACCGGGGTTCCATCACCAGAACAGTTTTACACATCTCCAATAAATATTTCTTTTACACTCTGGTTTTTGCATATAGACTATCCAATTTATGTCAGCGGAGAGCAAGCAGAATGGCATGGGTATCAATTCGCCTATCCCGGATGGAATTCGGCATATCGTAATGCTGCATACCATATTGTGTATACACCGAGTCCTTATTCTTCAGAAACATTTAATCACGATTGGAACAGCAGCATCGAATGGCCTGTTAATGATTATAGCTACAATACGCTTGAGTACCCGGACTCTTCATACAAAGGATATAGTGCCTACATAAGGTTTAATAACAGTTCAGAAGGAGACGATAATTTGTACGGCGATTTTATTTCAACTATTTATTACTCCATAAAAGCAGGTTCTGGTGCATTGTATGATTGGTATTTTATAACTGTAACAAATAATTATCAATATGTAAAGCTTAATGATTAGTGATAAATTAATATCTGGTGGGAGCTATCTCCGCCGTTAAATTCACCAAAGGAGGCAAAGATGGAAAAGTTTACATTGAGAAAAGTATCTGTTGAATCGTTTGCAAAGTTTGGGTTCTGGAGTGGCGTAATTCTGGGCGCAATAGGCATAGTTGTAAAGCTTATATTCCCCGCATCTAAAATTGTTTCAGGTATTCCTTTCTTTTCTTACAGCGCATCAAGTGGAATAATCAGCCTGACTATATTCTTCTTTATTGCGGTTATCTTTACTGCACTTGATTTCATTATTGCGGCACTGTTTATCAACTGGTTTTTGAAACTTTCAAACGGAATCGACTTTTATGCAGACAGAGAAAAAGAATAATCTTTGCCTCACTAATTACCTGCCTTTGCGATAAGCAACATTGCTATTTATAAAGTTGATAGCTAAGTTTCAGGAGGAGTATGCTACATAAGGCATACTCCTCTACAGTTATAAGGACTCTCACTTTCGATTGACTTGTCACACCACTTATTTCTGTTTTTTAAAAATTCTTCCAGAATCGCGGAACTTTTTGTTGAGTTTTCCGTCTATTGTATAGAGGTGCAAAAATTTAATGAAAAAATTGGGTGAAAAAACAGAAAATCGTGAAACATTTTTGGAGAAATTTCATCTATATAAGTGAGAGGAAAATTATGGGAAAGAAAACGATGGAAAATAAAAAAGAAAAACGGAAGCAGGTTTTGCAGTTAATAAAAGCGCTTTTTATAAGGAGGTGGTGTAATATGAATGTAGGTGGCAAGAAAACTAACCGCCAGGCAAAGGTAAATTAGCAACAGAGTATCGAGCGCAAATTGCCTTTGCAAATTCTCCAGAACCGCTTCTTGAACCTGTTAACCTTTCGCAACAGAACCCGGAACCCCAATAAGTGCTTTGCAAACAAAGCGAAAAAATTGCATAAACATAAAATCTGTTTGCAAAGTTTTTAAAATAAACTAAAATTTGAAAGGAGAAAAAAAAGATGAATAGAAATGCAATGCACAGGCTAATTGGGATTGTAACAATCCTATTGTTGATTGCAACTGCTTTAACTAGTGTTCCGTATAAGGTAGCTGCAAATGATATTAATCTGCCAGTAATTATTAAGAATACTCCTGCTAAGCCTATCTTCCGTATAAATGGAAATGAATTGGAAGAACTTACTTTTGGGCCAGGAACTGCAAAAGTTTGTGCAGTGAATTATTCAGAAGGAAAATTTAAGGCAATAAGCACAACCAAAGTTACATTAAAATCTAAAAAACTTTCAGAGAAGCAAATAAAAGAAATAAAAAATAGCATTGCGAGCGGATCTTTTTATGCCTCTGATAGCACTATAGATTGGGATCAGGCACACACGATAGAAGTAAGAGCTACTCAGTATTTTAGATACAAAGAAACAGGGAACCTTTACTTAGTTCACTTTGATACCGCAGATGTGTACGTAATATCTAAAGATCCACAAGTATATGCTCAGTTGTATTTCATTTTTGATAACGCCGGAAGAAAATATAGAGAAAATTATAATGGAACATTTACCTACGTTACGGTAGGAGAATTTCGTGAAGTAGGCAGAACATACTATGGAATATCCCAGGGAAGCAGTTACTCTGACTATAACGGAGAATCATTGTGGACAGACTGCAGGCCTGAAATATCGTGTGAACTCTCTCAAGCTCATATTGACATTGGTGCTACAGGATCTTCCTGGTCTATGTATATCGATTTTAAGTTCTCGGGTGGAGAAATGCAAGTGATTACAGGATCCTGATATGAAATTTAAAAAAGTACTTTTAGCTGTTTTAGTAATCGTGCTCGTTGTTATTTTAACGTCCGCTCTTACAGTATATAGTTTGCTGAGGGTAAGGCACTGGGAAATTGCATATTATGGAAAGAGTAACGGCGTTGCATGCGAAGTGCTTTATACCGAAACGCCTTACCGCACACTAAAGCAATATCTTGCACACAGGCATTACTCGAATAATTTGTATTATTGTGAAACCTGGGTAAAGTTAGACAGCTCCATTGGTGGTGCGTTCGATTTTAGGGTCGAAAGTTACGATCCTTATCCTGCGGTTCCTGCAGGTGCCTGGGTTAAAGTAAACAGCGGGTTTTGCACTCCCGACCTTAACAAACAGAAAACATTCCTGTTAAGCGTAT
>JALTHX010000248.1:0-6624 GCA_027076005.1 Caldisericaceae bacterium | reverse complement strand
TTCATTGTTTGTTCCATAGGTAACATCTGCTTCATATGCTTCTTTTCTTTCGGCAAAATCAGAATCGTGTTGAATTAAGCCGACCGTAAGGCCAAGGAAATTATAAACAGGCCCCATCCACTCGCTATCTCTCTTTGCAAGATAATCGTTCACTGTGACAAGGTGCCCGCCTTTTCCGTGAAGAGCGTTAAGATAGAGCGGAAGCGTTGCAACAAGCGTTTTCCCCTCACCTGTTTTCATTTCAGCGATTGCGCCATTGTAAAGCACAATGCCGCCAAGAAGTTGGACATCAAAATGCCTCATATTTAATGTACGCTTTGCTACTTCTCTTACAACGGCAAATGCCTCTGGCAAAATAGACGTGTCGGGTTCTCCGTTTGCAATACGCTCTTTAAACTCAACGGTTTTATGTTTTAACTGTTCATCCGTTAGATTGGCAATAGTAGATTCAAAAGAATTTATTTCTTTAACTATTACACCGTATCTTTTTAAATTCTTTTTTGTCGGCTCTAATATATCTAATATGACTTCTTTTAGTTTTCTTGAAAATACAGCAGCAAGAATGAGCAAAATTAAAATTATTAGAAGAATAATTTTATAATTACCAAAAATATTTTTGGAATAGCTAATAATGGATGCAATCATATTTATTCTTGCGGTTTTATTAAGCCGTAGTTGCCGTCCTTTCTCCTATAAAGTACATTATACATTCCGGTTTTTTCATCCTTAAACACAAAAAAGTCATGGTCTAATAACTCAAGCTGAAGAATTGCTTCATTAACATCCATTGGTTTTATAGGGAATGTTTTTATTTTTACAATTGAGGACCTGTTCTCATCTGCGGGAGAAATTTCAGCAAATTCTTTTTTTATTGCTCTTTTTGAGTCTTTAATTTTGTCTTTATATCTTCGCACTTGCCTATCTAATCTATCAGCAGCTTCTTTTAATGCAGCATCAATTAAATTTCCTTTCCCTTCTGCACGAAGTGTCCTTCCCGCAATCTGTAATGTGGTTTCAATAGAGTATCTTCCCCTTTGTTTGCTTACAACTACATCAGCCTTCTGTACATTATTAAAATATCTCTCTATTTTACTAATTTTAGACCTAATGCCATCTTCGGTAACTTGAGGAATTTTGTCAATTCCTTTTAAAGTAATATTCAGTTCCATAGCTTTTTTGCCTCCTATTCTTTTTATTAAAGTATAAGGTTTAAAACAGTTTTGTCAAAGAGTGCTATTCCATTACTTCGCTATCTTCTACTATTTCCCCGCGCTTTACAAAATTCATAGTAACAAGTGCCAGGATGAAGAAAACGGAAGAAAAAATAAGTAATGCCGGGTATCCAAACATATCGATAGAAAGCCCTGCAAGTGGCGGTGCAAGAATATTAGCAGCTTGTGAGAAGAAATAGTAGAGTCCGGTGTATCCTCCTACCTTTTCTAATGTTGTCATATCAACAACCATCGGCAAAGAATTTACATTTACTAACGCCCACCCTATGCCGCCAATAAAGAACAGTATTGAAAAAGCCATAAAGTTTCTAATAAACAAGCTCGATATCATTACTACGGTGACCATAATTAACCCACTTTGTATTGTTTTCTTCCTCCCTTTTTTCGCTCCGATGAAACCCGCAAACAGAGAGAAAAGCATAAATGAAAGAACAAACATTCCAAGAATCAATGCGCCGGTGCTTGCCTTAATGTTCAGATAAAATTTTGCATAGCTGGTAAAAAAGGTTTCAAGTGCATTAAATCCGACAAACCAAAATAGGATAGATAGTAGAACAAACAATAAGCTTTTTTCACCTTGAACTACATCTTTAAGATTGCCTATAAGGGCAGAAAAAGACTCTTTCAAGGAAATGGGAGGCTTTTCTTCCAATTCCTCCATATTTTTTACATAGGGCTTATCCTCATTTATAAAAAATACTACAATAAGGCTTGCAAACAACATTATTAGGCCACCTGCAATAAAAGGATAAGCAATATTTGCATCATACAGCCTCTTGCCCCCGAAGTAAACGAGCAGTGCACCAAGCCCTCCCATAAAGTTAATAATCCCGTTTGCCTGACTGCGGAATTTGGAAGGCACAATGTCAGGCATAAGTGCTATAACAGGTGTTCGGAAAGTAGCCATAGCAAGATTCATAAGAATAATGGTAAACATCATTAAGGAAACGCTTTGCTTTAATGTAGCATATGGAATTAAAATAAAAAATAATGCGGCAAAAGGAGCTCCCCCTAATATGTAAGGTCTTCTTCTGCCTAATTTTGTTCTTGTTCTATCGCTCATAGCCCCAAGATATGGAAGCAACAGAATGGCAAAAATATTGTCAATCGTCATTATTAACCCAATAACGAAAGAAGAAAAGTTAAAACCCTGTTTAAGAAAGATTGGAACATAAGCATTATACAGAGCCCAGATAATTGATACACCAAAAAAACCAAAACCAAGAACGAATGTTTTCCCGATTTTAAATCTTTGAGTCACTTTTTCCCTCCTTTAAAAAGATTCTTTTTACTCGTTTTCCTATACGTGACACGATTTCGTAATTAATTGTATCAATTTTTTTGGCAATTTCAATTGCTTTTATTTCCTCACCTCCTTGCTTTCCTATAATTACTACTTCATTCCCGGGATGGATATACGGAAAACCTGTTACGTCGATGACAGTTTGATCCATTGTTACTCGTCCTATAATTTTTGCTCTGTGGCCTTTGACAAGAACTTCACCGTTGTTCGACAGTGCGCGAGGTAATCCGTCTGCATATCCGACAGGAATAGTTGCTACTGTCATATCCTTTTTAGAAATAAAAGTTCTCCCATAGCTGATGCTCTTGCCTTTCGGAATTTTTTTTACGTAAACAATGCGAGACTTAAAACTCATTACAGGCTTAAAAGTTTCTATAGGATAATCAAATGGGGACAACCCGTAAAGAATAATTCCAGGGCGCACTGCGTCAAAATAACTTTCTTTCAAATTAAGAATTGCAGCACTATTTGCTGAATGGACAATATCTACTTTTATGCCTACGCTATAAAGTTCTTTTAGAAGTTCCTTGAAAATTTTTAATTGAGCATTTGCGAAGCTTAAGCCAGAGTCAGCAGTTGAAAAATGTGTATAAATTCCGTGTAGGTGAACATTTGTAATATTTCTTATTTTTGCAATGGTATCCAATAACTCGTTTGGCATAATGCCTATTCTTCCCATTCCCGTGTCAACATTGATATGCACGTTTAAGGTTTTGTTCCCTCTATATCCCAATAGTCTTTTTATAAAATTCTTATCAAATAAAGTGATAAGAATGTTGTTTTCGGCAGCAACAGAAAAAGCTTCAGGGTTTACATAACCAAGAACTAAAATAGGCACCGTTATGCCATTATTTCTAAGTGAAAGTGCCTCTTCAAGTGATGCCGTAGCAAGTGCATAGACACCAAGTTCTTCAAGCAAAAGAGATACTTTTACCGCGTTATGTCCGTATGCATCTGCCTTTACTACCCCTATTATTTTTGTGTGGCCTGTGATACTTTTCAGTTTTAAAAAATTATATTTAAGGTTGTTAAGATTTATTTCGGCCCAGACAGGGCGTATAAATTCCATTTAACCTCCTTGAAAAAATTTTATTAAAGTATATCATTAAAAACAGTAAATAAAAAGAGGTGAATATGAGAATAGTTATAACAAATGACGATGGAATAGAAGCAAAGGGGATAAAACTACTTACAAAAGCACTTTCTTCGTTTGCCGATGTATTTATAGTAGCGCCTTGGAATCCGC
This sequence comes from Caldisericaceae bacterium, assembly GCA_027076005.1. Lineage (GTDB taxonomy): Bacteria > Caldisericota > Caldisericia > Caldisericales > Caldisericaceae > S016-85. The sequence continues at coordinate 2,843 of JALTHX010000248.1, read as the reverse complement.
AAAGTGCGGGAAGCCATGCAACAACTCTTCATAAACCTTTACGCGCTGAAGAATTTCCCCTTAATCTTGGAGAAAAAAAGTCTTTCAGGGTTTCCGGGACTCCTGCAGACTGCGTACTGCTTGCAGTAGACGTGCTCGTAAAGGGCAAGATTGACTTGGTGGTTTCCGGAATAAATCAAGGGCCAAACCTTGGTGATGATGTTCTTTATTCCGGTACAGTAGCAGGGGCTTGTGAGGGTGCTTTGAACGGCATTACCTCTATCGCTTTTTCGGTAGACGGATTTGAAAACCCACATTACGATACTGCGGCAAAGTTTGCAAGAATCTTTACAGAGATGGTTCTAAACAAGAAAGTCAAAGGCGAAGTTTACTTTAATGTGAACATTCCGAATTTACCGGCAAAAGATATTAAAGGCGTAAAATTGGTAAAACAAGGCAAACGTAGATACATTGACAGAGTAATGATTGGTAAAGACCCGTTTGGAAAAGTTTACTATTGGATTGGCGGTAAACCCGTGCAAACAGGAGGCAACAAAACTGATACCGGCGCAGTAAAAGAAGGTTATATATCAATTACTCCGATGAAAAATGATATGACTGATTATAATCTGCTTTCAAAAATTGGAGATTGGAAAATTAATTTTTAAAGTAAGGAGGGGGAATGAAAAACGTAAAAGAAGACTTGTATGAGCTCAAAGCATTCTCTGAGCTTGTCGTAATTTTGGGATATGCGGCAATACTGCAAAATGATGTGGACCTTGCAGTAGAGGCCCAGTATGTAAAGGATAAAATTCGAACACTGAGTTACGATATGAGAGTTGCCACGATATATGCCGTAAGGAGCTCAAGGGACAGCAGCAAAGAAATATCGCAGCTTGCCTCATTATTGCAGGTAGGAGTTGCTGCAAAAGAGATAAGCGATGGAATTGACGACCTTGTTGAAATCGTAATAAGAGGTGGCGGTGCCCACCCTTTACTCCGTACCGTTTATGGAACAGAAAAAATTGTTGTAAAATTAACAATTGCAGATAACAGTAAGGCCATCGGAAAGAAATTAATTGATTTAAGTATTGAAGAGACAGATTACGAAATATTATTTATTAGAAGAGAAAAAGATTATATAATAGATGATGAGATAAGTAACTCTCGTCTCAAAAAAGGCGATATTGTTATATTGAGGGGCAGTGAGGAAAAAATCGGGGAAGTCAAAAACAAATTCGCGTAAAAATATACAGATAAATTACCCTCTTAAAAAGATTTTAGTACAATCTCTTATGGTTCTTTTCATATCCATTATAGGTGAAAGTATTACCGGCACTGTTCTTGTAGGAATGCGTGAAAAAATGGTTCTTGTTCCCGGGCTTCTTATCATAGTTCCAGCACTTACCGACCTTAGGGGGAATGTGGGTGCTGCATTTGGAGAAAGACTTAGCACCATACTTCACCTTGGAGTGCTAAAACCGAAATTTACATTTTCTACGATTGTGCAGCATAATATTTTTGCTTCATTTACACTAACTGCAACAATAGCTTTTCTTATAGGAGTAGCTGCACCATTATTTTCTCATTTATTCAATATGAAGAGTAGCAGTCCCTGGATACTTTCAACTATTTCTACAACTGCCGGCCTTACTTCATCGCTAATTTTGCTTCCTTTTATTTTTGTTATGGTGTTTTACGCATTTAATCATCGTATTGATCCTGATAACATTATTGCACCTATTCTTCCTGTAATAGGCGATATTGTTACCGTGAGCGCTATATACCTTGTTTCTACATTGGTACTAAAAATGGATAAAAACATTGCTGAAGGTGCTGCTGTAGCATTTTTGATTTTTTTTATAATAAAAGGGAGTAGATTTAAAGATAGGAATACAGAGAGGAATTTTCCAGAAAGGTATCATTATTTTTCTATCATAAAACAGAGTCTTCCCGTGCTCCTTATCTGTTTATCAATAGGCATCAGCTCCGGTGTTTTTCTGCAAAGAGCCGATAAAACTTTTGATTTATTTCCATTGCTTCTTTCACTAATTCCGCAGGTAATTGCACAAGGAGGCTCCATAGGGGGAATTGTTGGTTCACGTGTTTCTACTGCATTATATTTAGGAAGTGCAAAGCCTTTTGTATTTGGAAAAGAAGTCATTAAAAATTTAGCAGCAGGCACCATTATGGGAATTGTTACTGGTCCGCTTATTGGGCTCGTTTCAATCGCTACGGGAATTCTTACACATACCCCACCTTTACCGTTTTATAAGGTTTTAGTTATATCCTCTATTTCTCTTTTTTCACTATCCATCCTAATGGGGATAATAGCAATATACATTGCTTTTTTCTCTTTTAAGGTTCATCTTGATCCAAGCAACATCGTAATACCTCTTATCACAAGTATAGGAGATATCAGCGGGGTATTAGTTCTTTTGCTGGTTATTAAACTTGTACTTTTATAATTTTATAAGTTCGTGTGGTAATTTCGTTAACACTTCGCCTGAGTCCTTCTTTACAAGTATCGTGTCTTCGATTCTTACTCCAAATTTATCTTTCAGATAAATCCCAGGCTCTACTGTAATAATCATTCCTTCTTTCAAAATAATATCCGAACGGGAATTTACAAACGGCAGTTCATGTATCTCAAGCCCGACACCGTGTCCAAGCCCATGGATAAAATATTTGTCGAAACCTTCTTTTCCGATGAATTTACGTACCATACCATCCAAGCTATTGCAAACAAGATTTTCTTTTACCGCGTCTCTTCCTAATTCTTGCGCTTTACGAACAATTTCATAAACTTTAAAGCTTTCCTCGTCAGGTTCTCCTATACATACAGTTCTTGTGGTATCAGATGC
>JALTHX010000247.1:0-6645 GCA_027076005.1 Caldisericaceae bacterium | reverse complement strand
TAAACTAAAATCTCTATCTTCAAATATTCCAAATAATACTCCTATGAAAAAGAATGATTTCGTATATAATTTTAGTGAGGCAACTAAATGATATTTCGTATAGAAAATTAAATGAGGCAACACGGAGTTTTTCAAATAAAAACAGATTAACGCCCTTTCATATTTCTTCTACCATTTTTCCGGGAGGTTTTCTAATAGAATTATCAAGGTTAGTGTCCAGAATTCTCCCTTATGAAAAACCCTAATTGTTTAAGTTCTTATATATAACATTCTCTATATTTAATTTTGTGTTATAATGATTTGCTATGAATAAGATGCAACGCGCCATACGGATGTTAAAAAGAAAACCTGACCTTTTAAACGGCAATATTTTAGAGGAACTAATCATATTGGGTTTTCCTGTGATGATTGCAAATCTTGTTCAAACTCTCTACAACCTCGTAGATGCATTCTGGCTTGGCAAAGTTGGAAAAGCGGCACTTACTGCACCAACTATCACATTTAATGTGGCCTTTGTACTTATCGCTTTTTCAATGGGCATATCCGTGGGTGGTTCAACGCTCGTCGCGCAATTTACAGGTGCAGAGAGAGAAGAAGATGCTGCAAAAGCGGCAGGAACAACAATTACTTTAATGATAGTATTAGGTATAACATTAGGGATTATCGGATACGTTACTGCCATACCCGTTTTAAAATTGCTACATACTCCGAATGATGCATTCTTACCGACACTTCATTATATGCGTATGATATTCATCGGGCTACCGTTTATGTTTGCCTATATGAGCTTCCAGGGGATTGTACAGGGAAGAGGGAATACGGTAACTCCTATGAAAATTATTACCTTTTCCTTAATCCTTAATGCCATACTGGATCCTTTGATGATTTTCGGGATAGGGATGCCAAAAATGGGGGTAACGGGTGCGGCAATTGCAACAGACCTCGCAAGAGTGCTTGCAATGTTCCTCGGTTTTAGATACCTATTCTCCGATAAAAGTGAAATTCGCCTGAAACGCAACGACTTAACAATAAACTGGAAAATTACAAACAAAATATTTAAGATTGGTTTGCCTCTATCTTTCGGCCAAATGGCAACTTCTCTCGGATTTACCCTTCTTATAAGCATAGTAAATTTGTTCGGATCCGCAGTTATCAGTGCATTCGGAATAGGAAACAGAATTATTTCCCTTTTGAATATGCCGGCAATGGGATTTTCCCAGGCGGCAACCGTAATGGTAGGGCAAAACCTCGGAGCCGATAATACCGAACGGGCAGAGCGTGTTGTATGGGAAACAGTAAAAATTGTCGCGATTACACTTTTCAGCGGGGCTACGCTGACTTTTTTGTTCGGAGGATACATCGTCAAATTTTTTATCAACGACCCGGAGGTAATAAAAGTAGGTGCCGATTTGTTTCGTATAGCATCTTATTCCGTTCCGTTCTTTGGTATAATGTTTGCATTTAACGCAGCGTTCAGCGGTTCAGGACACACAACACCAATTCTTGTGTTAAATACTACCAGATTATGGGGAATCAGAATACCGCTTGCATATTTCTGGGCAATAAAACAACGGATAGGGCCGAACGGCATTTTCTACGCAATGGTGGTGAGTAATGTAATTATAGCGATTGCTGCATACTTCTGGTTTAAAAAAGGTACATGGAAAGAAAAAATAATCAGCAAAAAACCCGCGGTTGTTTAACCATCATGCAGGTAAAGTTTCCTTCCATATACCATTTGCTTTTATGCGCCTAAATAAGCCGCCTTTACCTTCGGGTCTTTTAAGAGGTCTTTTGCATTCCCCTCCATCGTAATATTACCGACCTCGAGTACATAGGCGTAATTTGCAAGTTGAAGTGCCATTTCAGCATTCTGCTCCACAAGAAGAATTGTTTTACCTTCCTCATTTATTCTTTTTAAAACATTGAAAATTTCTTCGACAAGCATCGGGGCAAGCCCCATAGACGGCTCGTCAAGCAGAACGAGCTGTGCCTCTGCCATAAGTGCACGTCCAACGGCAAGCATCTGCTGTTCTCCGCCGGATAGAGTCCCAGCTGACTGTTTTTGCCTCTCCTTCAAACGCGGAAAAAGCTCAAATACACTTTCAATCTTATCCTTTTTTAGTTTCTTATCTTTTAATGTCCAGGCGCCAAGCTCAAGATTTTCTCTTACGGTTAAGTCTGGAAAAACTCTTCTTCCCTCAGGGGCATGCGTTATACCCATCTGGACAATTTTATACGGAGGCCTATTTGTTATCTCGTCCCCCATAAAAAATATATGTCCCTCCTGTGCACGCAAAAGTCCGGAAATTGTTCTCAGAGTAGTTGTCTTGCCTGCACCGTTTGCACCAATCAATGTAACAATTTCTCCCGGCTTTATATGAAACGAGATGCCTTTCAAAGCTTTAATTGCCCCATATGAAACGACTAAATCTCTTATTTCAAGCATTTTATTTTTTCCTCCCCAAATATGCCTCAATCACCTTCGGATTATTACTCACTTCTTCAGGTGTTCCTTCGGCGATAGTCTCTCCAAAATCCATTACCTTTATCCTCTCACAAATTCCCATAACAAACTTCATATGATGTTCTATAAGGAAAATCGTTAAGTTAAATTCTTTTTTAATCCAACGAATCATATCCATAAGTTCTTCCGTTTCCTTCGGATTCATTCCGGCAGCCGGTTCATCAAGAAGGAGAAGTAAAGGGTGCGTAGCAAGTGCCCTTGCAATTTCAAGCCTTCTTAGTTCGCCGTATGGTAATCCTTTTGCAAGTGTATAAGCCCTGCTGTGCAAGTTAAACATCTCGAGCAGTTTCATTGCTTCTTCTCGCAATTTAATTTCTTCCTCTTTAAACTTCCTATTTCTCACTACGGAATCATACAATCCGTATTGTATTCTAAAATGTCCCGCAATACGTATATTATCCAGAACGGTAAGATTATTAAATACACGCAAGTTCTGGAAAGTTCTTGCAATACCTTTTGAAACAATCGTATGAGGTTTATATCTCGTTATATCTTCTGTCACTTCATTACCATGCTTGTTATGCCTGAAATAAATCTTGCCTTCAGTCGGCGTGTAAACACCTGTAATAAGGTTAAATATTGTTGTTTTGCCCGCACCATTTGGGCCGATAAGTCCCCAGATTACCCCTTGGGGAAGTTCCATATGGAAATTATGCACGGCACGCAGGCCCCCGAAATAATGTGTAACATGATCTACTTTAAGCGCTGTGTTTGGCATTTTCATCCTCCTCTTCAGGAATTAATACTTCAAATTCCCTATCACCCATAAGCCCGTTTGTTTTGTACAGCATAGTGGCAACAAGAAGCACTGAATATATCACCATCCTCCATTCAGGGCCAACAGGAAAAGGCGTTACTGAATTAAGTTTATCAAGTCCAAACCTCAAACCTTCCGAAAGGAATGTAAGTCCGATTGCTGCAACTATCGAACCGCTAATACTGCCTACTCCGCCAATATACACCATAATGAGTACATATATTGTTGCCATAAATCCAAATTGAAGGGGATTAATATACTGAACGAGGTGAGCAAGAAGCCCGCCACCTATTCCTGCGAAAAAAGCACCTACTGTAAAGCCAAGTACCTTGTATCTTGTCGTATCAACACCAACAAGTTCTGACGCCACTTCGTCTTCCCTTATGGAAAGAAGCGCCCTCCCTATGGAAGAATATATGACATTTTTCATAATAATTACAGACAAAACTGTTACTACGACAACCACTGTGAACGTTGAAAACCGCGGTATTCCGGGAATTCCTCTCGGCCCTCCAACAAAGTCGATACTGTTTATGATTACACGAATGATTTCCCCAAACGCAAGGGTAACAATAGCAAGATAATCACCCCTTAGCCTTAAAGTGGGAAGCCCTATAAGAAAACCGATAAACGCTGCGGCAATACCACCCAACAGCAAAGCACCGATAAACGCTGTATACGCAACAATACCATGAGAGGGAACTTTCCATACAAGGGTTGTAAGTGTTGCAGCCGTGTACGCACCAACCGCAGCAAAACCCATATGGCCTATAGAAAATTGCCCGGTAAAACCATTGATAAGATTCAGACTTACAGTAAGAATTACAAATATAAGCGATACATTTACGACATGCATCCAGTAATTGTTCATAACGTTAAATTTATTTAAAGGGTACAGAATTAACCAAAATATAAAGGTACCTATAAGAATTTTGCCGTTTCTGCTCTTAAGAAACCGGACTATATTTTGCATAATGCTATTTTTTCCACTCATACTTTTTCTCCTGTTTTCTTGCCCAAAATTCCCTGAGGCAAGAATATTAAAACAAGTATCAGAATTGCATACGCAATACCCTCTCCGAGAATAGAGTTAATTGCCATCCCAAACACCTCGGCAAAGCCCATTATATAGCTTCCGAGCATTGCCCCGGGTACACTTCCAATTCCCCCGAGCACTGCGGCAATAAATGCTTTTAGCCCCGGAATAATTCCCATATAAGGGTTAATCCTCGGGTATGTAATACCTGTAAGAAGCCCTGCTGCCCCGGCCAATGCGCCACCTATAATAAAAGTGAAATCAATAATTTTTTCGATATCTATTCCCATAAGGCTAGCGGCATCTTTGTCTTGAGCTGAAGCCCTCATTGCCATACCGATGCGTGTGTGCTGGACAATATAAGTTAAAATAATCATTAGCGTTACGGCAATAACTATATTTACAATTTGATAATTAGTCAGCACTGCACCCCACATATGATAAGTTCTTTCTGGTATTAGCTGGCTCTGAGGAAATGCTCTGTAAGAAGGCCCTACTGCAGGAATTGCAGAGGATGTATATTCAAGGAACATTGAAACACCTATTGCAGTGATAAGAGCAGAAAGCCTCGGCTTATATCTCAAAGGCCTGTATGCAATACGGTTCGAAAGAAAAGCAACTATTGCACCTGCTGTCATACTTATTAAAAGCACAATAATAACGTTTGGATGTTCCTTCCTTGCCGCGGAAAATATCACGGCAAAGTAAGCCGCATAGGCACCAATCATATAGAAATCACCGTGTGCAAAGTTAATAAGCTTAATAATTCCATACACAAGCGTATATCCGATAGAGATCAGTGCATATATACTGCCAAGTTGTATGCTATTAATTACCTGTTGTAGGTTAAAAATTCCACTCATTCGTTCCTCCTCCAAGTCTGAGGGGCATTATGGCCCCTCAGTTCATTCAAACCGTATTTACGGGTTAATAGTCGTTACATATACCTGCTTGCCGTTCTCTATTTTGAGAACAACAGCACTCTTTACGGGGTTTCTGTTCTTATCGAACTTAACATGCCCTGTTACGCCCTGATAATCAATATCTTTCATAGCATCTTTAATCTTTACTCCATCGGTTGAACCAGCTTTCTGAATTGCAGTAAGAAGAATGTTCATTGCATCATACCCAAGGGCAGCAAGTGCATCGGGTGCTTCGCCGTATTTATCCGTGTATTTTTTTACGAAATTCTGCACCTCTGAACGTTTATCGTCTTTGGAGAAATGGTTGGTGAAATAACAATTATTTACTGCGTCTCCGCCAATCTTCACGAGGTCAGGAGAATCCCATCCGTCTCCGCCTAAAATCGGGCCTGTAAATCCAAGCGAACGTGCCTGTTTTGCAATAAGGCCATCATCATTGTAATAATTCGGAGAATAGATTACATCAGGCTTTTGCTCAAGAATTTTTGTAAGCTGAGCATTGAAATCAGTTGTCCCATCCGGATAACCTTCATAAGAAACAACTTTTCCACCAAGTTCAGCGAAACCTTTTTTGAAGAACTCAGCAAGTCCTGTGTTATAATCCTGACCGATATCGTAAATAACTCCAGCTGTCTTTGCCTTTAAACTATTGCTGGCAAATTTTGCTGCAACTGTCCCCTGAAACGGGTCGATAAAGCAAGCCCTAAAAATATACTCTCCTTGTTCGGTTACTTTTGGGTTTGTAGACGTAGGCGTAATCATAGGGATTCCCGCGCGCTGCGCAATCGGTGCTCCGGCAAGTGAGCAAGAGCTTGTAACAGAACCAGCAATTGCAACAACGTGGTTGTCGTTAATAAGTTTTGAAAATGCATTTGCAGCTTCCGTCGGATCGGCCTTATCATCCTCAAAAACCATTTCCACCTTTCTACCCAACACTCCACCTTTCGCATTCCACTCCTCCAGGGCCATTTCATAACCTTGTTTTGTGGATTTTCCAAAAGTTGCCGCAGGACCTGTTACAGGAGCAACACCCCCAACTTTAATCGGCTCTGCCGCTTTCTCAGATGCAGGTTTGCTTCCACCACATCCTGTTAAAACTGTGCCAAAAAGCGCAGTTACAAGAAGCAGTGAAACAAGCATCGTTAATAACTTTCTTCTTCTCATCTCTATACCTCCTTTTATTTTTTGAATATAAATTTGGAATAGTATATCAAAATCATTTAAAAAGTCAATAGAATATAAAAATATAGAATTTCATTGTTTTATATAGGCTTAACGTGTTGCCTCATTTAATTTTCTATACGAAATATCATTTAGTTGCCTCACTAAAATTATATACGAAATCATTCTTTTTCATAGGAGTATTATTTGGAATATTTGAAGATAGAGATTTTAGTTTATC
>JALTHX010000246.1:0-2172 GCA_027076005.1 Caldisericaceae bacterium | reverse complement strand
AAACATCAGAATGACATTTTCCCATCCGGTAAGGTTACCACGCCTGCCTCTGGCAGGCTCGCAATGACAATGCTGGGAACTGTGATTTCCCCACCTGAGAGATTGTTCACTCATTACATTCGCTCACGCCTACGGCTTCCACGCCTGCTTTCAGCAGGCTCGCAATGACATCATTCACACGGTGAATGCACTCCATACTCCCGGACAAACTGGGAAGTGAGAAGTAGGAACCGAGAAGTAGGAAGTGAGCACGCTGACCGCCTACCGCTTAATAGGAATATTCCTTTTTGCTACCTGCCAACGGCTCTCGGCTGTCTTTTTCATTTTGCATTTTTCAATCTTCATTTCCCTATTACCTCTTGCCTCTTACCCATTACCGTTTCTTTCTCATTCTCTCTTTTCCTTATATGCTTGCTACTCATACCTCGCTACTGCTTTTTCCACTCATCTACTCATTCACTCTTTTTTCTTAACCTTAACCTGTCTTTTTCCGTATCACCATGTCATCGTATCACCGTTTTTTTTGTCTCTTTCGTTTCTCACGAACCACCATCACGAACACGTTTGTTAATCCTTTACCTATTCACTCATCAATCAACTAACCTTTTTCTCTTAAGAATATTATATTTGAATATTCCCTCTGGGCATCTCATTATTTTACCTTCTTTACCCTGATTAATCTTACATATCTTCCCAAAAAGGGATATTCCTTAAAATCTTCAAATCCTTCATCTCTCAATATATTTCTCCAATCCCTTTCTATAAAATCAAATGCATACGGACATTCTATTGCTCTGAACGGTATCCTGAAATACGATGGAGCATCTTCAAGAGAAAATTCATTATAGTCCAGGACAAAAAAGACTCCACCCGCTTTTAATACATTGAAAACATTCTTAATTATCTGTTTTCTGACATTATGTGGGAATCCATGAAGCACAAAAGAGATAAAAGCCTTATCAAATTTTTCCTTATATGACATTGATATATCAATTCTCTGATTAACAACTTCTACATTAGAAGATCTTGCACATTTTCTTCTAAACTGTTCTATCATATCAGGAGAAATATCAAATCCTACTATCTCCCCTTTTGCAGAAAGATGTTTTCTCATTAAGCAGGCATTCCTACCTGTACCTGCGCCAAAATCAACAATCCTATCCTCGGGTTGAATTTCCATTAAATCAACAACCTGTTTTATAAAATATCTATATTTACTAAATGTAACAATATCTAAAAGAATATCGTAATGCTTCGCCATAAATCCATTTATCTCTACTTTTGACTCTGGATAATAGATAGCCATTCTATTTAGCCTTTATTTCATCCTCAAACTCTAGGAAATAATGCTGGATAACCCGCAAATCAAATCTTGAAAGTATCGATTCTTTGGATTCTCTATCCAATAAAAATTCAAATGCCTTTTTTATCAGTTCCTCCTTGCTTATTTTATACTGGGTCAAAAATCCATAATATTCATCGTCAAGGGCAACAATATGCTCTGTCTTTGAATCTCCTTCTGCAACCTCGACAACAAAAGTATTACTATTTTCTTTTTTTACTTCAATCATCATTACTCCTTTCCTAAAAAATAATCAAACAAAGAAAAATTGCAAATTCAAAATTATTTGACAGGATGAACAGGATTAACATTTCACATTGCAAATTGCATTAATAATAAAGAACGTGTTTCGTGACCGTGTCTCGTGTCCATAATAATGCGGAATGCGGATTTAACAGATTAACTACACATTCACACGGAGAATGCACTCCAAACTCCCAGATGAACTGGGAAGTAAGAAGTAGGAAGTAAGAACTGGGAAGTAACAGATAATGTGGAATGCGGAAGTGAGAATGCGGATTTAACGAATTAACACGAATCACTACCACGAACACGTTTGTTAATTCTTTCCTCATTCACCCATTCACTCATTACCGTTTCTTTCTCATTCTCTCTTTTCCCTATATACTCGCTACTCATACCTCGCTACTGCTTTTTCAACTCATTCACCCATTCACTCATTCACTTCCAACTTAAAGTGTAATAACGCCGCAGGCAAATATACTATAAATATGGTTAAAGGTAAAAGGTTAAATGTTAAAGGTAAAAAATTAAAGAAAAAGTCTCTCCTATCCGTATCATCATATTCCCATATCATCGTATCACCGTTT
>JALTHX010000245.1:0-6656 GCA_027076005.1 Caldisericaceae bacterium | reverse complement strand
TTCCAGCATAAAATGCCTGCTCAAGTGTATAGCCCGCAGGTGTTGGAACATCAGGGCTTGCTACACGCAAAACAGGCGCCTTTAGGAATGCAAAGCCTTTTTCAACGATCAGCGCAGAGATCTCGGCTGTAATTCCCCCTGTTTTCCACCCGGTGTCTGCCACCACAACCCGTCCTGTTTTTTTGACAGATGTGAGAATGAGTTCCTCATCCAGGGGACGAAGCGTCCTCAGGTCGATAACCTCTGCGTCAATGCCATCTTTTGCCAGCTCCAAAGCTGCGTGATATGCCTCAGTAACCATATAAGAGGCAGCAATTATAGTTATGTCTTTCCCAGGCTTTCTCACCATGCCTTTACCTATGGGAATGCGATATGGTTCTTTGGGAACAAACCCCTTATGTCTAAAGTTAAAACGGTGCTCAAGTATTATTACAGGGTTATTATCAGCTATCGAAGATAGCATGAGCCCTTTTGCATCGTAACAGGTGGCCGGCATGATAAGTTTCAACCCAGGGATATGCATAAAGAGTCCCTGAAGAGCCTGTGAATGCTGTGCCGCAGATCCCCAGCCCCTCCCGATACAAGCCCAAATAACAAGCGGAACATTGACGGCACCTCCGAACATGTAATGCCATTTAGAGGCATGATTCACGATCTGATCCATTGCAAGTAAGAGAAAATCAGGCCTGTTATGAAAATAAACGGGACGCATGCCACCGATTGCAGCGCCAACTGCAATACCAGTCAAGCCATTTTCAGCCAGGGGAGTATCAAAAACCCGTTCTCTGCCATATTTTTTGTGGAGATTCAGGGTTGCACCAAACATACCTGCAGGATCATCTACGCCCTGACCCATGACAAATACGCTGGGATCCAGCATCAGTGCCTGATCAAGGGCTTCTCGAATCGCCTCTGTATAAGGTATTATGCGTTTGTCTTCTCCTGTTACGTTATCAAAATCCGGCTCATTTAGTTCAGGTTTTATTTTTGACCACGGCATAATTCTCACTCACTCATAAAGATACTGTAGTATATCTTCACCCTTTGGCAGCGGGCTCTCCTGGGCAAAACGGAAGGCTTCATCAATTTCGATATCAATATTTCTTTCCATATCTTGAATATCATTTTGTGAAATCAAACCCTTTTGTAAAAGCTTTTCGCGAAAGGTGGTAATAGGACATTTTGACTCCCAAAAGCTGATTTCTTCGGCTGGCCGGTATCCGAGCCCGGCATCAGAACCTGCGCCGGCGTGCCCGCGTACACGATATGTTTTACATTCAATAAAGGATGGACCATCTCCGTTTCTGGCTCTGAGAACGGCCTCTCTTGCAGCTTCATAGACTTCCAGGATAGCATTACCATCTACTGTTTTAGTGAACATATGTTCCGGCGAAGTGGCATGAAAAATAACCTCATCGGCCTGACGAGCTGAAACACGGGAGCAAACGGAATACTGGTTATTTTCATAGATGTATATTACAGGTAACTTTTTAAGAATTGCGAAATTCACACTTTCATACAGCACCCCCTCATCAGCAGCTCCATCTCCAAAAAAAACAACACTCACGCGGTCTTGTTTTTTCATATCAATGGCCAATGCCAGTCCTGTTCCTATCGGAATGCCGCCCCCGACAATAGAAGAGCTTCCTATATGTCCTACTGAGGTATCCACCAGATGCATCGAGCCTCCGTGCCCCCTGGAACAGCCAGTTTCACGACAGTATAATTCAGCAATCAAGCCCTTAAGATCACCGCCTTTAGCAAGGTAATGGCCATGACCGCGGTGGTTGCTTGATATATAATCTTCCTTATTAAGGTTGGCGCATACACCAACAGCTATTGCTTCCTGCCCGATACACAGATGAATTGGTGTCTTCATCTCGTCCAAATGATACAGGGACTCAATACGAAGTTGGACCTTACGAATTCGGAGCATATCATAATAGAGTCTTAACAATGTGTCTCGTGGAAGCTTCATCTTCAACACTCCTGTCCCTTTTGAATATGCTCGATTTCCTTAAATTTTTGAATAGACTGCTTTGTACGCTCTTTTTCCAAAATAGAATAGTCTTCTTGCTGATTAAAAAACACAATCTGGCTACCGGCAAATTCAAATTTGAAGGGAACATAGATCAAATTGTTGAGTTTCTCTCTCACCTTCATCTGTTTTTCCGGTGGGACAAAAAGCAGCATGAATCCCCCACCTCCGGCCCCGGTCAGCTTGCCGCCAATAGCACCGGCTGACCTTGCCATATTATAAATCCTATCCACATTGGAATTTGATACTTTCTTGCTCAAGGAGCGTTTGGCCTGCCAGGCCTCGTGCAACAGTTCACCGAAACCGATAATATCCTTCCTCCCATTCAAAACAGTAATACTTTCCTCCAGCAGGTCATTCATTATGCGTAGCTGCCGTTTTCTGGTTTCAATATCGTTAACATAGCTTTGAGCAATGTTTGAGGCCGTACGTATAATTCCTGTATAAAAAAGCATCAGATGTGAATTCAGTTCTTCAATACGTTCCTGTGTTAGAGTCATTGGCCTGATAAAAATTTCATCACTTGGCAAAAATTCTATAATATTGAATCCTCCATAGGCAGCCGACACCTGATCCTGCGAACCTACTGTCTCTTTGAGAATTTCCTGTTCAATGTAAATGCTTTCCTTGGCCAGTTGATGTTTGCTCGGCATCTGGCCTTTCAGCGCATAAAGCGCATGAAGCAATCCTACTGTAAAAGAGGAGCTGGATCCCATTCCGCTCCGGGCAGGCAGGTCTCCATCATGATGAATCTCTACGCCGCGATCTATATTTAAAAAACGTAAAACCTCACGGACGGACGGATGAGAAATTTCATCAATTGTCTGACAATTTTCAACCTTAGAATAAACCACGCGAATCCTGTGCTCAAAGAATGGCGGCAGGTAACGACATGTAATATAGCAATATTTATCTATTGTAGTTGCCAGCACAGCGCCACCGTGATTACGGTACCATGCTGGATAATCCGTACCGCCACCAAAAAAAGAGATCCTAAACGGAGTTCTGCTGATAATCATTAATTCTGCCCCCCTATTCTAACATATACAGCAGGCTTTTCCGGCAACGTAGTCCTCAAGCGGCTGAATGGCCGGGGGAACGACGTCCTGAGGAAGCGAACCGCTCTTGAAGAATTTAAGCTCCAGGCTCTCGCTACTTATGGACAGTTCACCAGAACCTATTTCTGCTGTAAACACAATATCGACTAAATGCCTTACATCGCCATTATCCGAATAGGTAGCTATACGTCCGGCCGATGGATCTGAATATATTCCGACCAAGCCGGTTATTAGAATATCCAGATTTGTCTCCTCTTTGACCTCGCGAGTTGCTTTCACACGGGTATCGGGATCAGTTACTAAATGCATACATCAATCTTTTTTCTCAGAGAAAAACTTTTCTGCTCGGATATAGGATTCAGGTGTACCAATATCAATAAATCTACCCTTGCATTGGTACCCAAAAAGCCCTTTGCCCACCAAAGAAGGAAAAAATTCCCGTTCCAGCGAAAATGCTTTTCCCACAGGGATCGACTTTAAGAGCGATGTCTTCACGAAGTATACCCCTGCATTTATCCATCCAGGTCCCCCACCTACTCCTTTTTCCTCAAAAGCCAAAATAGTTTCATCTTTTTCCACCTTCACCATTCCGTATCTGCGTGTATCAGATACTCTGGTCAAGAGAATGGCTGCTCTTCGATCTACCTGGAAAAACCAGTCCATATAGCAACTCAAGTCAGTCCGAATGTATGAATCCCCATTCATAACTAAAACGGAGTCAGATTTGAGAAGTGGCAGCGCTAAACGGAGTGCTCCGCCTGTGTCAAGGGGCTCATCTTCTCGGGAATACAACAGATATAAAGACTTATATACATCCCCATAAACTTCCTGCACCCTGTCCCCCATATAACCGGTGCATAAGATTACCTCCCGAGCACCCGCAGAAGAAAGCTGATCCAACAAATATGTCAAAAATGGGCGGCCTAGGACCTCCGCCAGCACTTTTGGTCTGTCCGAGAGTACAGAATGTAGTCGAGTACCCAGTCCACCTGCTAAAATCACCACCGTTATGTCGGAAAGCTTTACCCTTTTTCTCCTTTGAGCTTTCAGCTTCTCCATCAAACGTTGGCAAATTTATTAGGTTTAAGGATTTTATAACCCTTCAATAGTTCCTGTATTCCCATGTCAAGTGTATAGTCTGGCCTCCACCCCAGGGACTCAATCTTTTCATTGCTCACAAGGTAGTCGCGCTTGTCAGGATCTTCACCGACCGGGGCGGAATGGATGTAGAAATCGGGAACATACTCCTTGATCTTCTCACAGAGTTCTCTTTTTGTCAGATTAGCTGAGCTTAACCCTACATTGAATGGCTGGCCTTTCATTTTGTCGTAATTCTCTATTCCAAAAATAAATGCCTTGGCCACGTCTCTGATATGAATATAGTTCCTGCGAAAATGCTCCTCGAAAAGGATAATAAAGCGGTCCTTATATGCCCTATATGTAAAATCATTCACCAAGAGATCCATCCTCATCCTTGGGCTCATGCCAAACACTGTTGCTAAGCGGTAAGTGATGGCGTTGCCTTTATCGAGAAGGACCTTTTCCACTTCTACCTTTGTCCTGCCATATTCTGAAATAGGTCGTAGTGGGGACTCCTCTGTACAGTATGCGTCTTTCTCACCGATCCCGTAACCGCTGTTGGTAGTAGGAAAGAGAACCATTTGTGATGGAGATATTTTCTTTATTATGCTTATATGGGCGTCATAGTTTACGAGCCTGGTTACCGTAGGATTAATCTTACAAGCCGGTGCCCCAACAATGGCAGCCAAAGGGATGATGACGTCAAATTTAGGGAGAAGATTGGATATCAGAGTTTTATCGCAAATATCGCCCTTAATAAAATCAAATTTTGGATTGATGCAACACTCAAGTAAAGGATTTTGATTATGCATGAGGTTATCGAGAACCGTTACTTCAAAACCTTTTTCGAGCAGGGCTGGAACAAGGATTGAGCCAATATAGCCAGCACCACCAGTGACCATAACTGTCTTCATATTTTTTCTCCCATTAATTTAGCTTCGTATTCGCCAACCATCTATTGAACTACAAATAAGTAACTATATATTTTCATGCCCTTTGTTCCGATTCGTCGATATATTTGTTTCATAAGATAACGTTCCTTTAAGAAATATGATTTTGTATTTTTCCCACCACAAACTTTGCGAATGGTATTGAGCAAGTAAATCCTGGGGAAACAGCATTGAGCACATGCATTGATTTTTCATCGCCTTCAATAACGAAATCCATTTCAAGCGTACGATCCTTTATATTGATCAACTGAGCCCGGACACCAGGCCTACCCCACTTTGTATAATCAGCCTTCTTTATTCCTTCAACCAATTCACTTGCCTGTAATGTCAAATATTCTCGAGAATATTTTTTTAATTCTTCGAAGGCTAGACGTTTAAAATCAAATTGCGAGGATATAAAAAGCCCAATTTCCCTCCAAAGAATTTCCAACATCTCTCCAAAATTGAAATTATCTAAACCCTGATAGTGCTCTCGCCAAAAAGCTGGTATTGCCGTTGGCCCTATCTTAACTGAACCATCAACTGTAACAGTGGTATGAACTCCTAAAAACGGATTTTTAAGATTGGGAACAGGGTATATATTTGTTTTCATACGACCCTTGGGTTCACTTGAGTATAGATACAATCCTTTAAAGGGCAGGATGCGATAATTTTCCGAAAACCCGTAATCTCTTGCTATCTTATCCGCATAAAGCCCAGCCGCATTGACAAAATAGCCTGCCGAATATGCCTCTAAATTAGTTTGAATAATGTTATCACTTTTATCTAAATATTCAACACCAAAGCGGACATCAATTCCTTCACGCTTAGCGTCTTCTAACATGGATGACATCACTTCTTTAGGATCAACAGATGACGTGTTCGGTGAAAAAAGGGCACGTTGATATGTCTTAACACGCGGCTCGATTCTTTTTGCATCTTTCTCAGAAATCTCTTGTAATTCTATATCATTATAATTAGCTCTCTGTAAAAGCTCTGCCAAACCATTAAGCTCTTCTGCATTGCGTGCCACAACAAGCTTACCGCATCTATTTATTTGAATACCTTTATCGAGACAATAATGCGTAAGGGCTTCATTTCCGTCCTTAGTGAATTTCGCTTTTAAACTGTCCTTTGTATAGTAAAAACCAGCATGAAGGACTCCGCTATTCCTTCCACTTGCATGTTCCGCTATTCGATTTTCTTTCTCTAAAACGGTTACACTACAATCTCTATATAGCCGCTTTAACTCTATAGCAATACTTACACCGATAATGCCGCCACCAACAACTAGAAAATCTGTGGTCAACAGATTATGATTTCTTAGGGGACGGAATGAGGGACGTTGTTTCATATTTCCATTTATGCCAATTCTAACGCAAATTTTCTTTTATTCTCAAGGATGTTTTCGCCAGTCTATCAAGGGCATAATGGGGGACGTTGCTACTTAACGGGGACGGAATAGGGAATAGGGGACGGGAATAGGGAATAGGGGACGTTGGCAACTTGGGACGTAATAGGGGACGTTGGCAACTTTGTAAACTTATTATC
>JALTHX010000244.1:0-2176 GCA_027076005.1 Caldisericaceae bacterium | reverse complement strand
ATTCCGATTAAACCAAATATCCATCCAATTACGCCTGTGAAAGAAAGTTCCATTGTTCAATACCTCCGAAAATTTATACTCCAAATAAAACTATCTCTTCTTTCTTTTACCTTTTTCAAGGACTTTATCACCGATTTTTGAAGGTTCAACTTTGAACATATCAAAGTCGGAAATGTTATCTCTTGTTATCCCTATTTGATATTCAATTCCTCCTCTATGTTGATGACTTAGATGGCGATTATTCCTTATCTCCTCACTTGACATAACCCAATAAATAACTTTGTTTACCCAGACACCAATTAAAATAAACACATCTGCGTAATTCGTTTTTATTTGCTGATAGTTCATCCAAAATGGTTCATTCGAATCATATCTTAAAGCCCTAGAAACCATACTTTCTCTTTTCTTAGTATTTATGGCTCTCGCCGACTTTACTTCAACTCTTACACCATCCATCCATAAGTCATACTGTCCTTCATATTCCGGATCAATTTTCCTGGTGGGCCGTTGGAATCTGTAGTCTAAATCTATAAGGTGTTGGTGTGCCCATATTTCCCCAAATATGCGAGGCGCAAAGGTATAAAGTTCGAGATACTTGTTTGTTGAAACATACTCCTCCCTTAGATTCTCATATTCGTTAAAGGTAATTACCTTCTTATCCAGTAAAAACATAATGATGTATTCATACTTATTGAAAGGAAACGCTGATATTAGTGTTTTTACTCGGGCTTTTAGGAGCTGCTTATCACCATTAGCAAGAGAATCTGACAATCTATTCAAATACTGTTTTAACTGCTCTAAGTTCATCTCGTAATCTCCTCTGCTGCAGCTTTTTCCAATTCAGGAAAAGGATTTGTCCATTGCCACCCAGTTTTCCCAGAATCTCTAAAATGTTCTAATCTTCTTATTGTAATTTCTGCAAAAATCGGATCAATATCAAATGTATAAACTCTTCTATTAAGTCTTTCACCAGCTATGACGGTGGTTCCAGAATGACTAAAGAAATCAACCACTATTTCTTTTTCGACACTACTAGTTAAAATGATTCTCTCAATTGCTTTTAATGGTTTCTGAGCATAACAGCCTGGAACATTCTCTTCCATCCTGTAAAAAACTTGCTGAATATCAACCCAAACATTACCTGGCCTTATATTATTTGACCTACTCCTTTCTAAATTCTCAGTTAGTTTGCCCTTTACAACTTTATAATATCCCTTCAAAATCTTTGGTATATCTGTATAAACCACTTTAAATTCTGGTTTGCCCTTTACATAGTGTAACAGCTCTTGTCTTACCCACATCCAGTTTTTTTGAGTTCCATACCCTCTTTGATTTCTCACTGTAATAAAGTTCTTTGGTTTCAGATCCTCAAATTTTCTCATTAGAATCATGATATCTGGAAGTGGTTGGAATCCGTCCTTATAATCTGCACCAATCCATATGTAGAAATGCGCATTTTCATTCATTATTTTTATCGAATTCTTAATCCATTTTTCGGAAAAATCCAAGTATTCTTGTAGACCTATTTTAAACAAATTACGTGTATTTGCGTTTCCAACAGCCACATTATAAGGTGGATCATTTATTATAAGACTAGTCTTCTTGCCAAGCATTATTTTATTAACATCTTTAATATTTGTAGCATCAAGAACACCAACTTTATGCCCTTTAATTGGATCCTCCCATATTTCACCTGGCTTTAGTCTACACAGTTTTAATACTTTTTTTCTTAACTCGCTATTATTTAAATCTAAACGTCTAAGTTTCTCAGTAGTTCTTTTTATCTTAGCTTCAACTTGATTCAAGTTAGGAAATAATCCCAAATTTTTATTATCCACATAAAACATCTCCATAATTTAGTTTAGTCTTAGCGCCTCATACAATCTCTTCGACACTCTCATTTCGCAAGTACGGCATCAAATGCACGGCAGCCCGCTTGTAGTCCTTTTTCTTGAGAGCAACATTCAACCTGCTGCGTGAGAATTCATTCATGTTCTCCAAATTGACGTGGACTTCTCCTTTCATGAGTTTCTCCTCAAGCATCTTTATTTTTTCCCTTTCAAGTTCCATCTGCCTTCTTTGTGTTTCTTCTTCTAGCTTTTTCAGCTCCGCTTTTCTCACTCGTTCGCTCTCTAATTTTATTCTATTTTCTTTCTTACGTTTAATCCTTCCAACC
>JALTHX010000243.1:0-2182 GCA_027076005.1 Caldisericaceae bacterium | reverse complement strand
AAGAATTGCAGTAAAAGGCAAATATATAGAATTCACTATTAAACTTTCTGGTGGCGTTCCCCCATTTACAAAACTTATAATATTTTTTTATCCTGAAATTGATAGTACTCCTTTCAAGAATGCTCCAAAATACAGAATTGAGATTCGGCGTATGGTAGATAAGGATATAAATATTTTACTTTTTAACAAGGACAAAGTGATAATTAAGACCAGCGCGAATTTATATGGTTATACAAACAAAAGAATATTTTACGTAGACATAAACAAAAAATATCTTTCACAGAGTAAAAGCTTCTTTTCTGCCACTCAAATTGAACAGGGCGGAGTCAGAATATCCGAAAGCCCGTGGTGGAACGTGAAAATAAATGAAGAATCTAAGGGAGGATTAAACAAATGAAGGAGACAAATAAAGAAAAAGATGAAAATTTGAAGAACGGACTTTCGGCAATCAGAAAAGAACTTAGAGAAATTAAAGTAATCTTATTCTATGCCACTATTATTTTTTCTGTAACTATACTTGGTATTCTAATTGGCTTCCTTTTTATGCTTATTAAATTCAAATGAGCCCACTAAAATTCACGTTTTCTCCACAATAACTTCACGTTCTCTCTACAATAGAATTGTATAATTAAGCTATCAGGATAAAAAATATCCTGAAATTCTATTAGGAGGTGAGATGTATGAGTAAGAAAAAATTGATTGGAGCGCTGTTAATCACAGCGGTAGTGTTGGGCGCAGGCATGTTTGGGCTGAGAGCAGGTATGTTTAATGCACCTGCGGCAAACGCGGGGAACGGTGTATCTGTTACCATACCGAAAGCAACAACCCCTACAGCCAATCCTGCTGCAACGGGTGAAAATCAGTCAGAGGAAGATTTGGGAAAGAACGTACAGAATCCAAGCTACATGGGAAGCATAAAAGTAGCTGATAAGGATTCTGCGTCTGAAAGCGCAGAGGCATCCACTTATTCGAAAATGGCAAAAATTACTCCCGATCAGGCTTCTAAAGCAGCACTTGCTAAAGTTCCGGGGACATTGGTTGGGAAAATAGCTCTGGACAATGAAAATGGAGTTCTTGTTTACAGCGTACAAATAAAAGACAAGAGTGGAGCAATACGTGATATTAAAGTAGATGCTGGCAATGGTAAAGTACTCTTTATAGGCAAAGCGGATAGCGGTAACACATCCGAAGGTGAAGAAAAGCATTCAAAGGAAGCAGATTCGGATAAAATACAATTAGAGCAAGGCGAACAGAGAGGTTCACAAACAGATACACCATAACAGAATGAATACAGTATAGATAAGCTCTATTTTATTTATCAACCTTCTCACCGCCCCCTGTGGAACACTACCTACAGGGGGCTTTAATAAGAGGAATTTTTAACAGATATAGGTACATTTATATATCCAAAAGTTTTCTTAGAAAATAAATGTTTTAATTTATTTTTATTGGAGTACAATATAAATGTAAATTCAATTATAGCTGAGTATAGAGCAAATATGGAGGATATAAAATGAGAATTTTAGTGGTTGACGACGAAGTAAACCTTGCCGATGCAATCCGAGAAGGGTTGACAGACCATTATTTTACGGTAGACATTGCTTATGACGGTAAAAGTGCTCTTGACAAAATAGAAATTGAGGAGGCATATGATATCGTAATTTTAGATATTATGATTCCGGAAATTGATGGAATGACTCTACTCAAAAAAATAAGAGAAGATGGATATAAAATGCCTGTTTTAATGTTAACGGCACGGGAGGGAGTTGATGATAAGATTAGAAGCCTTGATCTGGGTGCGGACGACTATCTCACAAAACCATTTGACTTTAGAGAACTTTTGGCCCGAATGAGAGCAATTACAAGAAGAGGAAAAGATTCTGAGAACAGCATCCTAAAAGTTGACAATCTCATAATAGATAGAAACTCTCACAAGGTAGCAAGAGATGGCAAGGAAATGGAGCTCACCAAAAAAGAATACGAAATACTTGAGTATTTATTATTAAACAAAGGAAGGGTTATTCCAAAAACAGAATTGGAAAACCACCTATGGGACGAAAACGCTAAACTCTGGTCAGATCCGGTAAGAACACACGTAAAAAACTTGAGAAAAAAAATTGATAAAGGATTTAAGAAAAAACTTATTCTTACTGTAAGAGGGATTGGATACCAAATTAAAGAT
>JALTHX010000242.1:0-6693 GCA_027076005.1 Caldisericaceae bacterium | reverse complement strand
ACTCCTATGAAAAAGAATGATTTCGTATATAATTTTAGTGAGGCAACTAAATGATATTTCGTATAGAAAATTAAATGAGGCAACACGCTCTGATAAAAGCAGGCGGATTTATCAAAAATCCATAGGGGAAATAACTTTACCTTTGTACACAACCATTGTACGTTTCCTTACTGTGTATGTAAAATTAACATCTATCCCGGACTGTTTTATTAAATTCTTTGCCTCATCCATTTTTATGCTTCCCTTCTGTGTAAAATAGATAGGTAAAAGAAAAGTTACGTTACTCCCATCTATGCTAAGCAGTTTAAGCTCTTTTATGAATGGCCTGACATCTTTACTTTTCACAATGTTTTTTCTTGACCTGTTTATAATGATTTCCCGTTTCTGCATAATATTAGAAAGTACATATTCAATTTTATCTTCGGTAATATCCGAAAGTAATGCGCCATACAAAAAATGCGTAAGAATAGCATTCATAGAAGTAAGCGATGGTGCAGAATAAGAAACAGGCTTTATTCTTTTTATTACAAGGATATTTTTAAAAGCTCCTTCCAAACTTTGAAGAATTACGTCTTCCGGGGTGTTCTCACTCAAATAAAAATCGAAGTACTCATCTTCTCCTATTATGCCAACGCTTAAAGGAAAACCCATTTCCGTTTTAACACGCTGGTTAAACCCTTCCGTAAATTTCAAGGGTAAACCTGTACGCCTCAGACCACGCGTTACCACACGGGTAAGGTCAATATGTCCTATATAACAAACTTCTACCGGGCGTTCAAAATTTACTCTTATTCTCATAGCGATATAATAGCATAAGTTTACTTTCTATCAAATTCCGGCGATACGGTAGCACTGAGCGGCATCCCGTTCAGGTCTATACCTTTTATTTTTATCCTATACTTTCCTTTCAGCCAGGCAGGTAAATGAAAAACAAGGTTGCCCTCCTTCGAATTAAAAGAGGCTACTTTCACACTCTTTTCCTCTTGAACAACATATATTTGTATCTCGGAAAGCAAATAACTGTTTTGCACGATATCAACAGAAACAAAAACTTTCCCATTATCCAAAAATTCGATATTTTTAACTTTTATAAGAGGAGCATTTTTAAAATATTTTTCTCTTGCATCTAAAATACAAGAACTCACGTTAACCGCACGGCGCAAATTTTCAACAGAAAGAATCCCTTTTTCTAAAAGCGCCTTGCCTAAATAAGCAAACCCATTATCCGGATCGAGTTTTATCGCTTCATTAAAATAGTTAATACTGTTAATACTTTTACTTGCAAATCCTAACGCAGTATAAGACGTACTGTCTTTTTTGGCAGGTGTGGTATAATGCAATGCATTATACACATTTCTTCGTGCGTTAAAAGCTAATGCTTCTCTTGCAAGGGGTATTGCTTTTTTATCATCGTCGCCTGTGTAAGCATATGCAAGTGCCAAATCCGCAAGTACCGGTTTCCACAACGGATTCAGATTATAACTTTCTTCAAGCAGCCCAATAGAGTTCTTGTCTTTAAATAGTAAATAAAGATTCCCAGCGTACAAAGGATAAATAAAAGAAAGCTTATTGCACTTGCTTGCCTCTTGGTATTCACTTATGGAATGTTTTAAATAGGTATCACACCTGCCTGCATTTGCATAAGCAAGCTCTTCGAAGCAAAGTGCTGTTTTCGCATGTATCTCGGCATTGTTTTTCTGAAGGTAATTTGCCATTGAAAAACTCGAAATTGCTCTGTTAAACTCATTAGAATTAAGCAAACTATTACCACCGTTGTAGTACATTGCTGACAAAAAGCCAGGTAATATTGAAAGAACAATAAGAGAAATCACTATTAGTGAAAGCACAACATTATAATTAAATGCCAATTTTACAGAACGAGAACTATCCGGGTTGAACATAAAGGCAAAACCAATGAAAGTAGCAGATATAACAAGCGGGTAAGCAAAATCAAGGTCAAGGAAGGTGTGCAAGAAAATAGCAGAAACCGCAACATACAGATAAGGGTTTTTCTTTAATCCCCGCAATAGGTTCTCCACATAAAAGTAAAATGCTGCAAGAAACCCTATTATGCCAGTTTCAGCAAGCAGCCTAAAAGGCATTGAATGAGGCTCACGTGCAAAAAATAGGCCTATTCTGTACTTTAGCATTGCGTCTTTAAATGTCCCAAGTCCTGTTCCGAAAATAGGGTGATGCAGAAAAATATTCAATGCATCTTTTGCCAACTGTATTCTATCGGAAAGGGATTTATTGCGTTCTCCTGCGAAAAACCCTAACATTACTTTAATACGCGAAATATTTTCAGAGATTGAAGGGTAAAACAGTTTATAATTTGTAAAGTAAAATATAAGGGATAATATAACAACCATTAATAAATTTGTGAAATCTTTTCTTCCGAGCCTTTTATAAAAAAGAAGGAACAAAACTAAAGAAATGGCAAAGATGATATATCCACCTCTTGAACCTGCAAGGTAAAATACAAAAAGTATGAAAGCAGAAATAAAAGTAAAAGTAAGTCTTTTTGCAAGAGTTTTCTGCCCGGAAAGCACGTATAGCGAAACAAAAAAAGGCATTAACAAAAACCCGGCAAGGCTGTTGGGATATTGAAAAAAAGAAGAAACTCTTGTTCCGCTTATAAATGCGTGTGAAGCAAAATAAATAGAAAGTACATTACTCGGTACTAACACATTTAAAAAATAAGCAAGGAACCCTATGGTTGCCTCAAATACTCCCACCCATAAAATAACCAATAATAAAAAATACTCCTCTGCATTGCTTGCAGTGTTAGTCACTATAATATAAAATAGTGTGGCAGATACAATAATGTATACATTGAGTAATGTTGTAAACCTATAAAAACTAAAAATAATGGAAACCGCAAGCACGAGAATGAACATAACTAAAGAATACGGTATTCTAACCACTTTTTTGTTTATAGATGTATAAATCAAAAATAGAAGAAAAGTTGCAAAAGCAATCAGTACAAATGCAAAACTCCAAAGGTAGTCAAAAACTGCATTGTAAACGGACAAAAGCAAAATATCCGCTGCTATTAAGGCAAAAATTGCCTTTTTCAAAATTGGTAACGTCTTTCCCATATATTTATTATATCTTTATTGTAGATTTCAAAAAATTACTTTTAATAAAGTTAATTTCGAGTTATTATAAAGCAGAAAGGAGAGTGAGATATGAACATAAAAGAATTTTTAACAAAAACAGACAATGAGCTGAAAGTAATGGAAAAAAGAGTTGCAGCAGCATATTGGAATCTTGCAACAACAGGAAAGAAAGAATTTGGCGAGGAAGTAGAAAAAGCACAGGTAGCAATACGCATTTATCTATCAGACAAAGAACGTTTTGAGGTTGTAAAAAATGCAAAGGACGAGGGTGATTTAAATGAAGTGGAAAAAAGGGAACTGAAACTTCTATATGACAATATGGTCCCGAATCAGCTGCCCAAGGAGCGCATAGAAGAAACAGTAAAAAAAGAAGTGGAAATGGAATCCATATTTGCAAATTTCCGTGCAAAAATTGATGGCAAGGAAGTATCAAATAACGAAATAGATGAAGTATTAAAAAACAGTAACGACTCCGAACTAAGAAAAAAAGCGTGGATTGCAGGAAAAGAAATTGGAAAAGAAATTGGCCCGCGCCTGATTGAACTTGTAAAAATTAGAAATGAAAATGCCAAATACCTCGGATTTAGCAACTACTACGATATGATGATGAAACTCCAGGAACTTTCGACGGAGCAGATTCACAATATGTTCCATACTTTCAAAGAACAAACCGATGACTTGTTTGTAGAGGTTAAAGAAAAAATCGACTCGGTTCTCTCAAAAAAACTTAACGTTCCTAAAAAAGAGCTTATGCCCTGGCACTACGCGGACCTGTGGTTTCAAGAAGTACCGGGCATAGATAACTACAATTATGACTCGCTTTTAGAAGGAAAAGATCTTGTAGATCTAACCGTAAAAACATACGACTCAATCGGGCTTGATATAAGAGATATCATAGAACGCTCAGACCTATTTGAGCGAAAAAATAAAAACCAGCATGCATTCACTATCACGATAGACAAAGAAAATAAAGATGTAAGAGTACTTGCAAATGTAAGGCCAAACGTAAGATGGGCAGAAACGATGCTGCACGAATACGGACACGCATCATACGACAAATATATTGATAGAGATCTTCCTATTATGCTTCAGGAGCCTGCACATATATTTACAACTGAGGCAGTTGCAATGTTCTTTGGCAGAAGAGCAAGAAACGGAGAATGGTATAAAAAGATCGTGGGTGTAAACGAAAACACTTACAAGGAAATAAACCCTCGCCTTAAGGAACTATTGCGTACACAGCTTGCAATCACAGCGCGCTGGGTAATGGCATTTGTTTTATTTGAAAAAGAACTTTACCGCTCACCTGAAGGGGATTTAAATAACCTCTGGTACGATACGGTGCATGAACTCCAGTATATAAATATTCCTAAAGAGCGAAGGGAATTCCCTGATTGGGCTGCAAAAATTCATTTCGGCACAGCACCGGTTTACTACCACAATTACTTGCTTGGCGAAATGATGGCATCACAAATGAGAGATTACATTAAAAATAATATATCAAACGATATACTAAACAAAAATGTCGGTGAATTCTTCGTAGAAAAAATATTTAAACCGGGCGCCCTATACCGCTGGGACAAACTTTTGATAAAAGCTACCGGGGAAACGCTAAACCCTGTTCATATGGCAAACCAGCTCAAAGAAAAATAGATTTACCTTATATCTTGCTATAAAAAAATAGCCCTCCTTTCGGAGGGCTATTCAATAAGAATTCTTTCTCTAATTAGTCACTAAAACCTGCAACTTCTCCTTTGATTGTAACTCTACCTTCAACTTTTGGAGAAATCGGAGTATTTGCTTTAATGTACTTGTAAAGTCCATCCGTTAAGTATACATATGTGAAATTCTTTGCAGAATCCGGAAGATTTCCAAGCGTTACGTACCCGTCACCGCCATGAGCAATGTAGTCGTTTACTGCAACAGAATATGTTTTGTTCGGGTCTAACGGCTCACCGTTAATCGTAACAGAAATAACTCTTTTGCCTGGAACAACAATCTCAGAATTTGTTTTGTCAAGCTGTTGAGGAGTTTTATCAACATCGATTACTTCTTTGATACCTGAAACTTGCAAGAATGCACCGGTATCAACCGTTTTGGGATCCCTTGGGTCATTCTTTGAGAGCAATGCAGCAGCACCTCTTTCAAGTATTTCCTTAAACTGTTTGCCGGTAAGTTTCACAATAACAATAGAATTGCCAAACGGATGCATCTGTGTAATTGTAGCAGTTGTAATATCTCCTTTAGGATATACCTTGTCACCTCTTATTCCACCACCGTTCGTTACTGCAATGCTCGTTCCTACAGCATAGTTCATTGCATCGGTGAATAGGTTACCGATTGCTGCTTCCCTCGTTCTTACCGTGCTCTTTCTTGCATCAAGGTCAACAAGCGATTCACCAACCTTTTCTGGAGGTGGCATCTGAGCCTCGAAGTAGTCCACAAGCTTTTCAGTAAACGGGTCACTCGGTACACTGCTGTCGAGCAAATGAAGCTTCCAATTATAATGATCTATTCCTTTCTTTCCCACATATAAGGTAAGCTCCCCAAGGTACACAGCCCTTGCGCCGTCTTGAACAATAATCGTTTTGCCACCGTCTGGCGTAGTAACCTCTACAGGTGTTTCAATAAGAGTATGGGAGTGCCCGCCGACAATCACATCAATTCCGTCTACTTTAGATGCGAGGTCTTTGTCTGCATCTACTCCAATATGTGTTAATGCAACAACAATGTTTGCGCCTTCCCCTCGCAATTTTTCTACCTCAGCCTTTGCCACAACTTCAAGGTTCGGATTTACCTTAACATTATCACCAAGATTTGTAAGGATATTTACATTGGGGGTTATAAGTCCGAAAATGCCGATTCTTGTATTCCCCACAATCCTCATAATATCCGGCTTTATTTTACCTTTAAGAGCCGGCTCGTTAGATACATCAAGATTTGCACAAATCATCGGAACAGTTGCATAATCTAATGCTTTGCCGAGCACCTCTGGCCCCTGGTCAAACTCATGGTTACCGGGTTCCCATACATCTGCAATTTGATCCCACAAGAACGTTGTAGGAATTCCACCAAATGCTCTAAACACGGGCCCGAGGAAATCATCACCAGAAGTAAGGAAAAGCGTCCCCGCATTCCCGTTTTTCCACTTAAGTTCTTTGACAAGTCCTGCAATTCGGGCTGCACCACCTGCCTCAACCTTTGTTTTTACCCCGTCAATATAAACCTTTGTTTTAAATGGGACAATCTGACTCTGTAAATCAGATGTTGTAAGAATTGTTACTCTCTGAAGCCTCGGCCTAAACCCATTCAACGCCACTACTGAGAAAACCAGAGCAAATGCCAGAAGCACTGCTAACAATTTTCTCCCATAGTTCTTTTTCATAAGAATTCCCTCCTTTCCGAATTTTTTATTGCACTTATATTTTAGTACTTTAAAGTTTTTTTTCAACTCATTGTATAAGTCCAATACATTTGAGACTTCAAATAGTATTTTATCATAAAATCCATAGGTGACAAATTATTGAGGCTGTGATGAGGCCTTTCAGTGTTATACCAGATGAGGTATTCTATG
>JALTHX010000241.1:0-2195 GCA_027076005.1 Caldisericaceae bacterium | reverse complement strand
TTTTGGTAATAAATCCAGGGGGTACTTCTACAAAAGTTGCATATTTTGATGGAGAAAAAGAGGTAATTCGTGAGGTAATTAGGCATGATGTAGAAGAGTTGTCCAAATTTGATAGGGTTACAGACTAGTATAAGTCCCGGAGAGATTTAATCTTGAAATTTCTGAGCGAAAAAGGTATAGACATAAAAAAGCTTTCTGCTGTTGTTGGCAGGGGTGGGGTATTGCGCCCTGTTGAATCCGGCACATATATAATCAATGAAAAAATGCTCAACGACTCTAAGAATTCTCGTTTTGAACATGCCAGCAACTTGGGGCCAATTATTGCCTATGAACTTGCCCGTCCCTATAAAATACCTGCTTATGTAGTAGACCCTGTAACTGTCGATGAAATGAATGAAGTGGCAAGGCTTTCCGGATTGAAAGAGTTGCCAAGAGAATCCAGGTTTCATGCGCTTAACGTAAGGATGACTGCGATAGAGAGGGCAAGAGAAAAAGGGGGCCAACTAACTGACTTTAACTTTATAATTGTCCATATAGGATCAGGAAGTTCTGTGGCAATTCTTAACAAGGGCAGAGTTGTGGACGTTACTGATACAAGCTCCGAAGGGCCGTTTGGTTCAGACAGAACAGGCAGTGTACCTTGCATGGGTCTTGTTGATATATGCTACTCCGGTAAATATACAAAAAAGGAAATTAAAAGGAAACTTTTGGGCAAGGGCGGGCTTGTTAATTACCTTGGCTTGAATGATATTAGGGATGTAGAAAAAAGAATCGACAGTGGTGATGCATATGCTAAATTAGTTTTCGATGCAATGGCATATCAGATTGCCAAGACTATTGGTGCGGGCGCAGCTGTGTTGAGTGGCGCTGTTGATGAGATTATTTTAACTGGGGGTGGTGCAAATTCGATGAGGTTGGTATCACTTATTGAGAGAAGGGTTAAATTTATCGCACCTATCTATTTATCTCCAGGAGAAGAAGAACTGAAAGCATTGTGTTTGGGTGCACTTAGGGTATTGAGGAGAGAAGAAAATGCAAAGGTATATTAACTGGTAGTAGATAACGGAGGAGTTATATGGGAATAAACGAAATTATTATAAATGATGTAGGAAAAAAAATGTTTCTTCTTGGAAATGAAGCGATTGTAAGAGGTTTTTTGGAGGGAGGTGGTGGATTTGCTTCAACGTATCCGGGGACTCCATCTTCTGAAATAGGAAATGTACTTTTTAGGGTGGCAAAAGATGCCGGTGTTTATTTTGAGTTTTCTACAAATGAAAAGGTTGCATTGGAAAGTGCGGCGGCAGCAGCAGCAAGCGGTGTCCGAAGTATGATTTTTATGAAACTTGCAGGATTGAATGTTGCTGCAGATTCTTTTATGAGTACTGTTTTTTCTGGAACTAATGCAGGCTTTATTGTTTTGACCGCAGATGACCCTTCTATGCATTCGTCGGGTAACGAGCAAGATAACAGGACTTATGCCAGATTTGCAAAAATGCCTTTACTGGAACCGAGAAATCCTGACGAAGCCCGGAGGATGGTAAAATACGGTTTTGAAATCTCTGAAAAATATAAGATACCTGTGATGATAAGAACTACTACAAGAACTTCCCATGTGAGAGGAATTGTAGAATTTGGGAAGAAACTTCCTGCAAAAGTAAAAGGGCGTTTTGAAAAGGATTCCTCACGTTTTATTATGATACCTGCCAACTCGAGAGCATTGGAGAAAAAATTGTTTGAGAAGTTGCCTTTAATTAGAAGCGAATCCGAAATCTCGCCTTTCAATTATATTTTAGGTAAGGGTAGGTCAGAGGTTGGCATCGTTACTTCGGGTGCGGCTTCAAATTATACCGTGGATATAGTTAATAAATATTCATTGCCTATAGATATACTTACGTTGGGCTTTACCTATCCTGTTCCAGAAGAATTAATGTTGGATTTTCTTAAAAAGCATAATAAAGTAATAGCTGTAGAAGAGTTAGAGCCATTTATCGAAAATGATCTAAGAGTGATAAAAGAAAAGAACGGTATTGCTGCTGAAATAATCGGCAAAGATGGAAAAATCTTTACCCCTCTTTATGAATATACTCCAGATAGGGTTAAGGAGGTACTTTTCTCGGTTTTAGGCGTCAAAAAGGATCACTTTTCTTCTAATGAAGAATTTCCTGAGCTTCCTTCGCGCCCTCCTGTATTATGTC
>JALTHX010000240.1:517-2197 GCA_027076005.1 Caldisericaceae bacterium | reverse complement strand
CATAAAATATCATGTCAACCTTGTAAAAAGCAATAAGCAAAAACAAAAGTCCCAATTATTGCTATCAATCCATGATAATATCGGAATGGAAAGTTTAGAAATATTACTAACAGACTTCATATTACCCGATTACAGTAGGAAGAGCGTAACCATGGGTAACATTGGAGACATGGGCAACGGACTATTTCTTCTATACAAAGATGCAGATTTGGTAACAGTAAAAACCAGGTTAACAAGTGAACCACAAAGAGTCTTTGAATTGAAAATAATCCCAATCCGAAAAGATGGTCTTGTAAAAGACTTAAATCTAGAATGTAAAGAATTGTCACAAAAAGAAACTAAACCTAACTTTTTAGGTACAGAAATAAATATATTGTTTCAGGAAACGGAGAAAAAGAGCTTGCCGAGGCGGCTGTACATACAAAACTCTTATCAGAGGGAGATATTCTTCTCGACGGCAGAAGCATAAGAAACCTTTCAACACTTGAAATATTTAAACGCGGTATTGCATACACACCCGAAGACAGGATTAGAGAAGGTATTCTGCCGGAGGGAAGCATAACGGAAAATATTATTCTCGGGCATCAGACAGAGAAGCGTTTTCTTAAAAGAGGTGTTTTTATAAACTGGGATCAGGTACGGGAAGCGGCAAAAAAAACAATTAAGGATTACAATATCTATACGCCGGGAGAAGAACTTGCCGTTAGAAGGCTCTCCGGAGGAAATATACAAAAAGCAATAATAGGCAGAGCCTATGTGAGTCCTGTAAAAGCATTAATTACACATAATCCAACTTCGGGGCTGGATATATCTACAGTGGAGTTTATATTCGAAAAACTGGTTGAAACACGTTCCAGAGGCGGTGCTGTACTCTGGATTAACGAAGATCTCGACGAACTAATGATCCTTAGCGACAGAATAGCTGTTCTTCACAGGGGAGAACTAAAGAAAATATTTTTAAGAAAAGAGTTTGATAAATACAAAATCGGACTTCTAATGATAGGCGGTTAATAATGGAAGAAACAGTCAAGCAAAAAGATTTTTTTAAAACCCTTCTTAGAGAACTCGGAATATATGGAATTTCAGTATTCGCAGCTTTGGCGGTTATTTCTATTATTCTGGCGCTTATCGGTTATAATGTATGGAGCGCCTTAAGAACCCTTATAACAACATCCTTTAGATCTTACTTCGGTTTTCAGGAAACAATAAAAAAAACCATTCCCCTTATTTTTACAACCTATGCCTTCACAATTCCTTTTATAATAAAGTTTTTCAACATTGGCGGCTGGGGACAGATGCTCTTTGGAGGAACAATAACTACAATAGTAGGTCTTATTATGGCTCCTCTCCCCATCCCTGCAGTTGTAATGGTTACACTGCTTCTTATCGTAGGCATAGCTTCCGGAGGTTTATACGGTCTGCTTGCCGGTTATCTTAAATCCGGTTATAACATTAATCCGATAATATCCACCATTATGCTGAATTTTATTGCATGGGATTTCCTAAATTTTATAGCTACTTCCCCTGCATTTAAAGACCCTCTGGAAGGCCATCCGATAACCGTTCCGCTCCCGCCGAATTCGAGGCTTGGATTTTTTGCCGGGATACCCTACTCTCTGTTAATAGCAATTCTCGCCATTTTTTTTGTAGCTGTTCTGCTGCGGCGAACCAAATTAGGAT
>JALTHX010000240.1:0-507 GCA_027076005.1 Caldisericaceae bacterium | reverse complement strand
AAATACGTGCGGTAGGCTACAACTTAGATGCATCCGAAACTTACGGAATTAATTTCTCCAAGACCATTCTCTTCACATTCCTAATAGGAGGTGCACTTGCAGGCCTGGGGGGAAGCCTTGAGATTATAAATATCCACGGCAGGCTAATAGAGGGTTTCGCACAGACAAGCGGTGCTCAGTACGGTATTTTCGGGATACTTACAAGCTTAATTGTTGCAGGCAACCCGATAGGTGTTCCCGTTGCAGCCTTTTTTATGTCCGTCCTTCTTGTAGGAGCAGACTCCATGCAGAGAACAATGCAGATTCCCGTTGAAATGGTTTTTCTTACACAGGCTCTAATTGTGCTTTTTATCGTTTCAATACGAGAGAAGCTGAAGGTGAGGAGTTAAGTTATGGAATTTTTAACCGCCTTTATCGAACAGGTAATTATCTATACAACAATATATACACTGGCAAGCCTCGGAATAGTTCTCGCAGGAAGAACGGGAATATTCAACGTTTCCGCAG
>JALTHX010000239.1:0-2215 GCA_027076005.1 Caldisericaceae bacterium | reverse complement strand
TTCTGCTTGACGATTATAGAAGTGACAAAAATCTTACGGCATTCACAACTTTGGATTTTGAAGATTTCTATGAAACAAAGTGAAATATGGTTGATTAACCTTGATCCAACCATTGGTGCAGAAATTAGGAAAACACGACCTGCCATAATTGTCAACGACAATTTACTCGGAAAACTGCCATTAAAAATAATTGTGCCTCTTACAGATTGGAAAGAAAAATATGAAATTGCGCCGTGGATGATTAAAGTAGAGCCTGATTCAAAAAATAGATGAGTCCACTCTAAAAAGGTAATAAGAGTTGCATAATATATTGAAAATAATTAAATTAAGGCTGTAATTAGTGATGGTATAAAGAAAGGCTTTCTTCATGTTTAGAAAGAATACTCGTCATTTGCAGCCGAATCTTTTTGGTTTTTATTACATGTTGCCTGAGCGCATGAAAAAAGAAATCAAAGAATCAGAGGAATATGCGTTTTACAAAATTATCTTCAGCAACATCGATGAGGATATTTTTGCGATTTTGTATTCAGAGAAGAAGAGTCGTCCTAATGCTCCGATTAATGCCTTAGTGTCGTCACTTATTTTAATGAATAAAAAAGGTTGGAGTTACGAGTCCTTATTTAAAGAGATTAAATTCAATATATTAACGAAGATATCTTTAGGGTTGGATTCCTTAGATGCTATCCCTTTTAGTCCTGCAACCATATTCAATTTTCAGAATCGCTTAAATAGTAATTTTGTAAAGACAGGGGAAAATTTATTAGAACAAGTATTTGACAAATTAACAGAGAAGCAGTTAAAAGCCTTAAAGATAAAGACGGACATTCAAAGGGCAGATTCCTTTGGAGCGGCTTCGAATATAAGGAATTACAGTCGCCTCCAATTATTGATTGAATTAATCATCCGCTTATGGCGGGTATTAGATGAGGAGGATAAAGAAGCCTTCAAAGATCAATTTCAATCTTATATAACTCAGAGTTCAGGTCAATATATTTATAAGCTCACAAAAGATGATTTACCGAAGGAGCTATCCAAGATAGGAGATCTTTATTATTGGATAAAGACCAACCTTTGGGAGAGATATCAAGACCAGGAAATATTTAAGATATTTGATCGTGTATTCAATGAGCATTTTGCAGTTATTGGAGAGAAGATAGAGATAAAGAGAAATGAAGAATTAAAAAGCGATTCTATTCAATCACCGGATGATTTAGATGCCAGTTATCGCAAGAAGAATGGTCAAGTTCTAAAAGGCCAAAGCGTAAATATAGTAGAAACAGCCAATCCAGAGAACGCATTAAATTTGTTAACGGATGTTTCCATAAATTCGGCGAATAAGGATGACAGCAAGGTTTTAAATGAACGGATAGATAAACTAAAGGAAAAGACACCTGAATTAAAAGAGTTGCACTATGACGGTGCTTATGGCAATAGTAAGAACGATGAAAAATTAAGAGAACATCAAATAGCAGGAATACAGACAGGAGTAAGAGGAAGGAATCGTAAAGTTTCCATAGAAATTTACAATGATAATGAAAATAATTATCATGTAAAATGTCCCTATCAAGAAGTGATTGCAGTTGAATCCAGAACCCGTTATAAAGCTGAATTTAATAAAAGTATTTGTGCCCAATGCCCTTTGAAGGAATTATGTAGCATTAAAGAGAACAAGAAATTTCGTGTATTTTATTTTACTGAGGAAGATTATTTAACAAACAAAAGGCAAAGAGAGATAAATAAAATACCGGAGGAACGAAGGCATATAAGGAATAATGTAGAAGCGAGTGTAAAAGAATTTACCGGTAAGATGCCCAATAAAAAATTGAAAGTAAGAGGTTTATTTAAAACAGGTGTATTTGCGTACACCACTGCAATAGGCATCAATTTTGGCCGAGTATACAGGTACATAAAAGGGAATAATAGTAAAGATTATTTTATTTACTTTTTACGTTTTATTTATTTCGTTTTAAAAACGTTATTTCATAAAAAATTAATCTTTACTAATCGGGTATATCAAAGACAAAGTAAAATTAATGCAGATATGCGCTATAAATCAGCTTTGGTTTTTGCTGGTTTTTAGAGTGGACTCATAGATTAAATAAGACTTCTGCAGCAGATTGTTTTCAAATACGATCCATCTCTCAGCAAAGATTTGTTAAAAAGATAGGAAGCGTTTCGGAAAGTATAATGGATGAAATAAGAATAGGGCTGTCAA
>JALTHX010000238.1:0-6772 GCA_027076005.1 Caldisericaceae bacterium | reverse complement strand
AGTGCGAAGATATAAAGACAAAATTAAAGACTCAAAAAGAGCAATAAAAAAAGAATTTGCTGAAATTTCTCCCGCAGATGAGAACAAGTCCTCAATTGTAAAAATAAAAACCTTCCCTATAAAACCAATGGATGTTAATGAAGCAATTCTTCAGCTTGAGTTATTAGACCATGACTTTTTTGTGTTTAAGGATGAAAAAACCGGAATGTATAATGTACTTTATAGGAGAAAGGACGGCAACTACGGCTTAATAAAACCGCAAGAATAAATATGCTATTAGATATATTTGACCCGACAAAAAAGAATTTAAAAAGATACGGCGCAATAGTTAAAGAAATAAATTCTTTTGAACCCACTATCGCCAATTTAACGGACGAACAGTTAAAACATAAAACCGTTGAATTTAAAGAACGCATTGCAAACGGAGAACCCGACACGTCTATTTTGCCAGAGGCATTTGCGGTTGTAAGAGAAGTAGCAAAGCGTACATTAAATATGAGGCATTTTGATGTCCAACTTCTTGGCGGCATCGTGCTTTATAATGGCGCAATCGCTGAAATGAAAACAGGTGAAGGAAAAACACTTGTTGCAACGCTTCCGCTCTATCTTAACGCACTTCACAGAAAAGGCGGGCATCTTGTTACGGTAAATGATTATCTTGCAAAGAGAGATAGCGAGTGGATGGGCCCTGTTTATAATTTCCTTGGCCTTACGGTCGGCTTAATTCAACACGATTCTGATTTTGCCGAAAGAAAAGAAGCATATGAAGCAGATGTTACCTATGGAACAAACAATGAATTTGGTTTTGACTATCTGCGTGATCATATGGCCATTTCTCCTGACCAAATCGTTCAAAAAGAGCTTTATTATGCAATTGTCGATGAAGTGGACAGCATTTTAATAGATGAGGCAAGAACCCCTCTTATTATTTCAGGTCCTTCAGAAGAGTCTACTGATAGGTATTATCAAGCAGCAAGGGCTGTAAAAAGGCTTGTCAAAAACGAAGATTATGAAAGCGATGAAAAATTAAAAACAGTTGCATTAACCCCGGAAGGTGTGCACAAAGTCGAAAAATTCTTGCATATAGATAACCTTTATGATGAACGTTTTGTTGATATGGTTAAGCACGTTAACCAGGCACTGCGTGCACGAGAACATTTCAAAAAAAATGTGGATTACATTGTAAAAGAAGGGGAAGTAATAATCGTTGATGAATTTACCGGCAGGTTAATGCCTGGAAGACGGTACAGCGACGGATTGCATCAGGCAATCGAAGCAAAAGAGAATCTTGTTGTTAAGAGCGAAAGTCAGACGCTTGCTACAATAACTTTCCAGAATTATTTTAGAATGTATAAAAAACTTGCAGGAATGACAGGAACTGCATATACGGAGAAAGAAGAGCTTCGAGAAATCTATAATCTTGATGTCTATGTAATCCCTACAAATAAACCTATAGCAAGGATTGACCGTCCGGATATGGTTTACAAAACAGAAAGCGCAAAATTCAGAGCAATTGTGGGAAAAATCAAAGAGCTTTACAAAAAAGGCCAGCCTGTACTTGTAGGAACGCGCTCAGTTGAAAAGTCAGAAAGACTTTCCAAAATGTTAAAGAAGGATGGTATTCCGCACAACGTTTTAAATGCAAAATACCACGAAAAAGAGGCAATGATTATAAAAGATGCTGGGCAATATAAAGCAGTTACCATTGCAACAAATATGGCAGGTAGAGGCGTAGATATAAAGTTAGGGAAGGGCGTAATCGAAAAGGGCGGCTTATTTATACTCGGTACTGAAAGGCACGAGGCGAGAAGAATTGATAACCAGCTCAGAGGAAGATCTGGAAGGCAAGGGGATCCGGGTGAATCACAATTTTACCTTTCCCTTGAAGATGATTTGCTCAGAATATTTGGCGGTGATTCAATTAAAAAAATCCTGTCCACACTGAAAATTCCTGAAGACGAACCTATTCAACATACACTTTTAAGCCGCCAGATAGAAGCTGCACAAAAGAAAGTGGAAGCCTACAATTTTAGCATTAGAAAGAATTTATTGGATTACGATAACGTTTTAGATAAACAAAGAGAAGTTATTTACAAAGAGCGCGACAGAATATTAAAAGGCGAATCCGTACACGACGAGATTGTGCAAATGGTAAGAGAAGTGGCGGATAAAGTTGTTTTAAGTCACTATAATGAGGATATCGGTGTTCAGGAAGAAGAGATTGAGGAGCTTGAGAAGGCATTATCTTTGCTATTAAATAGAAAAGTTACTCTGGATAAAGAATCCGTGCTCTCGGCAAGAAAAGAGGAACTGCTAAATGATTTTGAAGATATAGCTGTAAATGCTTATGAAGAGAAAATTAATTCTTTTGATGAAAAGCTAAAAGATGAAGTTGAAAAATACATTTTGTTACAAATGATAGATTCAAATTGGAAAGATCACCTATATACATTGGACGATCTGAAAGAAGGTATCGGACTGAGAGCCTATGGGCAGCAAGACCCTCTTATTGCATATCAGATTGAAGGGCATCACCTATTTGATGAAATGATTGAAAGAGTAAAAGAAGATACCGTAAAAACCTTGTTTAAAATAGAACTAAGACAAGAAGAAGAGCATACTCAGAGCAGCGGCAATACCCGCTCAGAATCTCATACAATGAATAATGAAGAGGATAAAGTATCAAAAGAGGAGAGAAAAAAACGCAGGGCTCTAAAAAAGAAGCTGAAAAAGAAAAGAAAGAGGTAGAACATTATGATTACCGATGATACAAAAAAACGTGCAAATAACTTGCTCGACAGAGTTAAAAAGGGATTGGACTATTCTTGACTAAAAGAAAAATCAGAAAAGCTTTCTGAATTGGAAAAGATTACATCCGACAAAAACTTTTGGAAAAAGGCTAATGCAAAAGAAATATTGAGAGAGCTTTCCTTGATTAAAAAAGAGATAGCAGGGTTTAGGGAAGTTAAAAAACTCGGAGATGATATTGAAACTATGCTTGAACTTACTTCAGAAAGCAACGAAATTGAAGATAAGGAACTTGCACCAATTTTAGATAAAGGTGAAGAAATTATAGGAAAATGGGAAGTTGAACAATTTCTTTCTGACACTTACGATGCATCCAATGCATTTATTTCTTTTTCTTCCGGAGCAGGAGG
Organism: Caldisericaceae bacterium; assembly: GCA_027076005.1. Taxonomy (GTDB): domain Bacteria; phylum Caldisericota; class Caldisericia; order Caldisericales; family Caldisericaceae; genus S016-85. Next base: position 3,614 of record JALTHX010000238.1, on the reverse strand, counting down.
AACTGACGCGCAAGACTGGACCCAGATGCTCTTAAAAATGTATTTAAGATGGATAGAGCGAAAGAGATTTAAAGCAGAAATACTGGAAGAAATGCCAGGGGAAGAGGCAGGTATAAAAAGTGCCCTTGTCTATGTACAAGGAGATTTTGTTTACGGACTTCTTAAGGGAGAATCAGGCGTTCACCGTCTTGTCCGAATTTCTCCTTTTGACTCGAACAAGAGGAGGCACACGTCTTTCGCCCTTGTAGAAATTACTCCGGAAATAGAAGACATAGGGGATATAGAAGTAGATGAAAAAGATTTACGAATTGATATATACAGGTCAAGCGGACACGGAGGGCAAAACGTCCAGAAAGTAGAAACAGCAGTCAGGATAACACATATTCCCACCGGAATTACAGCCGAATGTCAAAATGAACGATCCCAATTACAAAACAAAATTATGGCTATGAAAGTATTAAAATCAAGGTTGTTACTTTATGAGAAGAAAAAGAGGGAAAAGAAACTACAAGCGATAAAAGGTTCACACAAGTCGGCAGAATGGGGAAACGAAATACGTTCTTATGTGCTACAACCATACAAGATGGTAAAGGACCACCGTACAGGTATGGAAACAGGAAAGGTTGATGAAATACTCGGAGGAGATATAGATGCGTTTATTTGGGCGTACCTTAAAGCTAAAAGCTAAGCTCCGGAATAAAAAAGAAAGTATTAAAGCAATTTTTATAAATACTATTGGCATTACAATAGGTTCTATAATTTATGCGGTCAGTGTGAATATGTTTATTGAACCTAATCATATTGCACCAGGCGGCTTCATTGGTATAGCAATTATAATTAATCACTACATTCCTGTTCTAACAATAGGTATAATGATTGTAATAATGAATATTCCCCTGCTTATCATTGGTGTAAAACATATAGGTTGGCATTTCCTTTACGGCACAGTAATTGGAACAGTTCTTTCCTCTATTCTTATTGACATTTTAGCCCCCTACATTCCACCTCTACATACTGATATGATTCTCGCTTCTATTTATGGCGGGTTCCTTATGGGAGTTGGAATAGGAATTATATTCAGATCTTTTGGTTCTACAGGCGGCACAGATTTGCTTGCACAAATTATTTATGAATTTACCGGGCTTCCTTTTGGGCAAGCAATGATGATTATTGATGTTTCTATAATCATTGCGGCAGGAGTTGTATTCAAAAACATAAATATATCCCTCTATTCCATTATTGCAGAACTTATAGGAAACAAAACGATAGATATAGTTCAAAGCGGATTCACCTTTTCTAAAGCAGTTTATATTATTACAGAAAAGCCCGAACCAATTAAAGAAGCAGTACTCACAGAAATAGAACGTGGTGTAACAGAGCTCGACGCAAAAGGCGGATATACAGGCAAGGAAAAGAAAATGCTCCTCGTGGTTGTCCCACACACACAGGTTTCCAGAATTAAAAAAGTTGTAAAAGATGCAGACCCTGATAGTTTCATTATTATAGCTGAATTAAGCGAGGTTATAGGTAGCGGTTTTAAATCGATGAAGGAGCGAATATGATTAGATTAAAGGACGTTACAAAAATCTACCCAAATGGAACAGTTGCTTTACAAAAAATAAATTTAGAGATAGAAGAAAGGGATTTCATATATGTAACGGGTGAATCCGGAGCTGGAAAAACAACACTTTTAAGGCTCATTCACCTTGACGAAGCTCCTACGAGAGGTACAGTCCTTTATAACGAAAAACCAATAACAAAATCGTTTAAAATACATAATTGGAGAAGAAAAGTACAGCTTGCTTATCAAGATTTTATGCTGATAGAAGATAGAACTGTTTTTGATAACATAACTCTTCCGTTACAGATAAAAGGTGAAAGCTTTTCGTCAATTTTTGACAAAGCCGAAACAGTGCTAAATACGCTAAGCCTGAGAGATAAAATGCACAAACTTGTAAAAGAATTATCCGGTGGGGAAAAACAGCGTGTAACATTAGGAAGGGCTGTAATTTCTAATCCTGAGATTCTACTTTTGGATGAGCCGCTTGGCAATCTTGACAAGGAAACTGCTCAAATCATAATGGATTTTGTAGAAGCAGTCAACGAGCAAGGGGTTACTATAGTAATGTCTACGCACCATATGGTTAGCAGAGAAAGAAGTGCCCCAAAGAAAATTATAAAGCTAAAAAACGGGAGGCTTATTTCTAAAGGTTATGTATAGACTATTTTATATTTTAAGGCAAGGCGGATTGCTTTTAAAAGAAAGCAAAAAAGCGGTTTTAATTTCAATCATATTTCTTACCATTGGGTTTGTTGCAATTGGCAGCAGTTACATAGTAGGGGAGAGATTATTTGCTTCGTCCTTATCCCTAAAGAGCAAAGTTAACATTACGGTATTTTTTAAGAATAACGCAGAGGAGTCTGATATAAAGCAATCTATTGACGAAATCAAAGCGATTGATGGAGTAAAAAGTGTTGAAATAATTGATAAAGCCCAGGCAAAGAATAATTTTTTAAAACTTTTCCCGCAATACGCCTCACTGGTAAATTCATTAGAGCAAAATCCATTTCCGTATACATTAAAGATATGGATTTCTAATCTGGAATTAGGTGAAAATATTAAAAATCTCATTATTACTTTTCCTACCGTTGACAGTGTAGTCTTTTCAAAAGATGTGGCAGAAAAAATCAATAACCTTACTCATATGCTTTGGTTCCTTTTCGTTTTTATATTTATTGCCGTCCTTGCTGAATTCATTTTTATTAGCCAAAGCATTACTTCACTCCTCGTAGACCTAAGGCATTCTGACATTAAAGTATTAAATCTCATAGGTGCGGATAGAGCTTTTATACATACGCCATTTTTAATAGTAATTTTTGTATCCGTTACTTTTAGCTGGTTAATTTCGATATTTGTGCTAAAGAAAGTAGATTTATGGAGTGTGGAAATTGTAAAAAGCCTTCTTCCGTTTGCCGAATATTCCGCATCAATTAATGCCGCTGCCCTTTATGGTAAACTATTTATCTTTGGTATACTTATTAGCTGGATTGGTGCTATAATGCCTTTGAGGAGAGTAAGATGAAAAGAATATTAGTGTTTCTATTGGTGCTGGTATTTGTTTCTTCTTTTTTATTGCCTATAGCTAAATCCGGCCTTAAAGAAGAACAGGAAAAGTTGCAACAATATAAAAAAGAGTTAGAGCAAATCAAGGGAGACATTAATAATGTTACAGCAACCTCCGAGAAAACCTTTTTGCTTTTGAATAAAATTGAAGGAGAAATGAAAAATGTATCTCAGAATATTACCGTAATCCAGAGCAAGATTGATACTCTCGAAAAAGATATTCAAGGCAAGGAGGAAATAATAGAAAAAAATCAAAAGATGGCGGAAGAGAATAAACAATCTATCTACACCGCTTTAAATCTTTCTTACAAACTCAGTACGATTTCCCCTGCTGAAATATTTTTTTCCGGAGGAGGTACAGGCCAGTCCAGCGAAAGAGTTACTTATATATCGTATATCACTTCTTCCAATAAAAATTTGCTGGATGACCTAACGGAAAAAACAAACACGCTCATTGCACAAAAAAATAAACTTCAGCAAGACAAGGCAA
>JALTHX010000237.1:0-2219 GCA_027076005.1 Caldisericaceae bacterium | reverse complement strand
GGGCCTGCATAATTTCCCTTCTCCCACCGTAATTAATTGCAATGTTTAATGTCATCACGTTGCAATCACTCGTTTGATTTTTTGCATACTGGATTGCTTTTCTTAGAAAATATGGCAAACCTTCCAGATCACCGATAAAGTTGAGTTTAACTCCGTTAGCTTTAAGCTCGTCAAGATATCCGTTTATTGCATCTACAAATAAATGCAAAAGGAAATTAACTTCTTCCTTACTTCTTTTCCAATTTTCAGTAGAAAAAGCATAAAGCGTGAGAAATTTTACGCCACAATCTGCAGCTGCTTTAGTAATACGTTTGACAGTTTTGACGCCCTCTTTGTGTCCTTCTGTTCTTGGTAATCTTCTCTTCTTTGCCCATCTACCGTTCCCATCCATTATTATAGCAACGTGAATGGGAACGGTATATTTCTCCTGCATTATTCTGCTAAAATCTCTTTTTCTTTTCTTTCTAAATGCTCGTTTATGACTTCTATGTGTTTCTTTGTTAGATCTTCTATTTTATCTTGCATTCTAAATTTATCATCTTCTGAAATTTCTTTGTTATTTTCCCATTCTTTTACTTGTTCAATAGCTTTTCTCCTGATACTACGAATTTCTTCCCTAAATCCCTCTGCCATCTTTTTTATCTGGTTAACAACTCTTTTACGTTCTTCCTCGTCTAATTTCGGAAAAGGTAGCTTGATGGAAGAACCGTCGTTTTGCGGAGTAGCACCAAGATTTGCTTTTAATATCCCTCGTTCCACTTCTTTTAATAAAGTTTTGTCCCAGGGCTCTATAACCAGCATTCTTGCTTTAGGGGCAGAAATTGTAGCAACTTGCTTTAACGGCATAAGCGTACCGTAAGCCTCAACTTTTACAGGATCTAAAACTTCTGGTGTTACCCTGGTTGCCCTAACTTTGGAAAACTCACGTTCCATTACATCAATTGCTGTTTTCATTTTCTTTTCAACATCATCGTAAAAACTTTTTTCCATAACTATCTCTCCTTTATGTAAGTTCCTATGCCACCCTCTAAAACAGCCTTAACAAGATTATTCTTTTTCTTCATATTGAATAATATTATAGGCATTTTAAAATCCCTGCAGAGCGAAACTGCTGTAGAGTCCATTGCTTTAAGATTTTTTGCAAGGAATTCCGTATAAGTAATAGAAGTGTATTTTTTTGCGTTTTTCACCTTTTTAGGATCAGCTGAGTAAATAGCATCAACTTTGGTTGCTTTAAACAAGGCATTAGCTTTTATCTCGATTGACCGGAGAGCGGCAGTTGTATCTGTTGTAAAAAATGGGAGGCCCGTGCCCCCCGCAAATATAATTACTCTGCCCTTATTGAAATGTGAAATAGCCTTTGCTAATATGTAGGGCTCTGCCGCCTGGGTGATACTCAGGGAGGACATCACCCGCGCATCTATTCCTTTACTCATAAGCATACTTTGGAGTGCCAGCCCGTTCATAATAGTGGCAAGCATTCCCATATAATCCGCAGTCGCCCTGTCTATATGAAGTGTTTTGCTTTCATTACCCCTGAAAATATTACCTCCACCTATAACAATGCCAATTTCTATTTTGTTTTTTCTCAGTGTCTTTATTTGCTCTGATATTTCGTTCAGGATATTTACATCAATTCCAAATTTTTTCTTGCCTAAAAGAGCTTCCCCGCTAAGTTTCAGTAATATACGTTTATAGGGAGTCAATTATTCTTCACCCACCTTAAAGCGTGCATAGCGTCTTACGGATATATTTTCTCCGAATTTTGCTATGTGTTCCTTTATCAAGTCAGTTATCGTTATTTTTTCATCTCTAATGTAAGGAAGGTCCATAAGACAATGCTCTTTATAATAAGTTTCTATTTTACCTTCTAGGATTTTGTCAATAATATTTGCCGGTTTTTTCTGTTCTTCCAGTTGTTTTCTATAAATTTCCTTTTCCTTTTCAATTACTTCTTCAGGTACATCTTCCCTGCTAACATAGTCAGGGTCAGTTGCCGCAATCTGAAGAGCAATTTCATTGGCAAGCTTTTTAAATTCGTCGGTTCTTGCAACAAAGTCGGTTTCGCAGTTAAGTTCCAATAAAACACCAAGCTGAGAGCCAGCGTGGATATAAGCAGAAACTATTCCTTGATTGGTTACTCTTCCTGCCTTTTTTACAGCTTTGGCAATACCTCTTTCTCTTAGAATTTCAATTGCTTTTTCAATATGAGCATTTGC
>JALTHX010000236.1:0-18991 GCA_027076005.1 Caldisericaceae bacterium | reverse complement strand
CAAATATACCTAAATAAGTCCCAGTACAAACACCTTGACATAGATCCCGATAAAAGAGACAAAATAAAGGATAAAAACTTATGTTTTTCCTCTTGACAAAGATCGTAGTATCTTTGATGAGGCAATTAGCTTAATTGAAAAATTTTCTAATACTGCTACAATTTAAAGTAATGAAAGAAAATATTAAATCCATAACAAAAAAAGAGCTAAGAAGTAAAAAAGCAGAAAATTTTCTTTACCTTCTTACTGCTAAAAATTTACTTGAAAACCTGTTCAGCATAAAAAGCCCTTTTTCAATATCATTCATAGACAAAGACGGTGCTGTCTTACTCGTTATGGGAGAAAAGGAAAATAGCTTATTTAAGGAAGGCACTATTATAAGTACTCCTTTTGGAAACAGTGCGATTTTATCTGCAATTAATAAGAAACGCCCCGCGGAAGTGCAGGCTGAAGACCATACAAATAATGTGTTTATTGAATGGTCATGTGCCGCTGCCCCAATTTTTAATAAAAATAATGAACTTGCCGGCGTGTTAGGCCTTTCTGTTAAAAAGAACGACTATCCGCATTACGCGATCGGTTTGGTTTCTGCCCTTGCAAAAGCAATAGAAAATGAAGTAAAACTTAAAGGGTTACTCGAAGAAATAGAATTCTCCCGTAAATATGCAGAGGTAATAAGCGAGGGCAGCAAAGACGGCGTACTTGTGCTAGATGCTGACGCGAAGGTATTGTATATTAACGAGACAGGAGCAAATATACTCAGGGTAAAACGTAAAGAAGCAATAGGAAAGCATGTTTCAAAAATAGTAGACTTTACCCCAGTGATATTGCAAGTTTTTAAATCCCACGAGGGCTATGTGGATAAGGAATTCATCATAGACAGCCCTTCACGCGGCTTACTCCACTTTATAAAAACAGCTGTTATTTTAAGAAATAGTGAAGGTGATTTTGCCGGGGTAGTGGATTTTTTCAGGGAAATCAAGCGCGTACGGAAATTTGTCACGGAATATATAGGAGCTGAAGCAAGATTCACTTTCTATGATATCAAGGGGAATAATCCGGCATTCATAGAATCAAGGCGTGTTGCAAAAATTGCCGCGCATTCGAGTTCATCTGTTTTAATCACAGGCGAAACCGGAACAGGAAAAGAAATGTTTGCTCAGGCCATACACTTTGAAAGCAGCTATTCAAAAGGGCCCTTTGTTGCCCTTAATTGTGGTGCAGTGCCACGGGACCTTGCTGAAAGCGAACTTTTTGGATATGAGCCTGGGGCATTTACCGACGCCTCTAAAAATGGCCGGCCCGGCAAGTTTGAACTTGCAGACGGCGGAACATTATTTCTGGATGAGATAGAAGAACTTCCTCCTGCAATTCAAACAAAGCTGCTCAGGGTAATAGAAAATAAAGTAATCACACGAGTAGGCGGAACAAAATCTTTGAAAGTTGATGTAAGGATTATCGCAGCCACAAACAAGGATCTAAGCAAGCTTATAGAAGAAAACAGTTTCCGGAGGGACTTATACTATAGGCTCAATGTAATAGAAATCAGAATTCCCCCACTTCGAGAGCGCCGGGAAGATATTCCCTTGCTTGCAAATCATTTCCTTAATAATTTTAATGCCGAATTTGGAAAACAGATTACTAAAATAGATAAATCCTTTATAGACCCACTTATGCGCTATAATTTTCCCGGGAATATTCGAGAATTGCAAAATATTATAGAACGGGCAGTTAATATCGCAGATGGAAACACCCTTACGGAAGTTCACCTTCCAGACAACGTGCTACATAGCGAAGATAAATACAGTATGAATTTCAAAAAAATTAAAAGGGAACTTATTGAAAAAGTGCTCAAAGAAACAAGGTTTAATATCTCTCTTTCTGCAAAGAAATTGGGAATTTCACGCCCAACACTTTACAAATTAATAAAGCAGTTCAATATCTACAAATAAACTGTAAAAACTATTTACACTTTATTACAAACTGTAAAAAATTTTGACAGTGCACAAACATATCTGCAATTTATTCACCTTGTAAGCCTTATTCTACCGCAACTGAAAAATTTGGCACGAGTTTTGCACTTAAATGTGGAAACTAAAATTTTGGAGGTGCTTATGGAGTACTCAAAAGATTTTTTGCAAAACTTATACACTACAATGATACGTATAAGAGTCTTTGAAAAAAAGGCGGAAGAGCTTTTTTTACAAGGCAAACTTCCCGGATTTATCCATCTTTACATCGGGGAAGAAGCAATCGCAACAGGCGCTATGGCAAATCTCAAAAACGATGACTACATTACTTCTACTCACAGGGGTCACGGACATATGATTGCAAAAGGCGCTGACATCAACAAAATGATGGCAGAACTTTATGGAAAAGAAACAGGATACTGTAAAGGAAAAGGCGGTTCTATGCATATCGCTGACCTTTCCATCGGAGTGCTTGGTGCAAACGGCGAGGTAGCAGGCGGTTTACCGATTGCAGCAGGTGCGGGAATGGCTATAAAACTTCAAAAAAAAGATGATGTGGTAATAGCATTCTTTGGTGACGGTGCTTCAAACAGAGGAGCATTTCACGAAGCGTTAAATTGGTGCTCAATATACAAACTGCCCGTGATTTTTCTCAATGAGAATAACCAGTTTGCATCCACGGAGCGTGTTCAAGAAACTACATCAGTTGCAAATATTGCGGATAGGGCTATCGGATACAATATTCCCGGCGTTTCAATTGATGGAAACGATGTAATTGCAGTTTACGAAACTGTAAAAGCAGCAGTAGAACGCGCAAGAAGTGGAGGAGGATCTACCCTGATAGAGGCTAAAACATACCGAATCAAAGGCCATTTTGTCGGAGACCCGACTCTTTATCGTCCAAAACAGGAAGTAGAAGAACATTGGGCAAATGAACCGATTGGCTTATTTGAAAATAGGCTAAAAGAGATGGGGATGCTCAGTGAAGAAGAAAAGAAAGAAATATGGAACGCTGCACATAAAGAAGTAGAAGGCGCGGTAAAATTTGCAGAGAGCAGCCCGTATCCTGCACCGGAAGAGGCACTTACCGACCTCTTTGTAGACGATGCCGGATATGACTATTAAAGGAGGTTTGCGATGAGAGAAATAACATTTTCCGAAGCGTTAGGCGAAGCAATGTATGAAGAAATGAGCAAAGACCCGACAATTTTTACATATGGCGAAGATATAGCAAAACAAGGCGGAATCTTTGGTGCATATAAATCTTTGCTTGGAAAATTTCCCGATAAGGTAATCGACACTCCAATTTCGGAAGAAGTAATATTTGGTTCCGCTCTCGGGGCAGCACTCGCAGGGATGAGGCCTGTTGCAGAATTCCACTTCGCCGATTTCCTATTTACGGGAATGACCGCTGTTGCAAACCAGATAATGAAGTTCAGATATATGACAGGTGGACAGGCAAAACTTCATCTTATCCTTAGAGGGCCTGACGGCATTTCGAAATCCGCTGCAGCGCAGCATTCCGAATCCATAGAAACGATATTTATGCATGTTCCGGGAATTAAGGTAATCATTCCTTCTACCCCTTATGATATGAAAGGTTTATTCAAAACCGCACTTACCTCTGACGACCCTGTAATTTGTTTTGAGCATAAGATGCTTTACGGTATTAAGGGCCCTGTGCCCGAAGAAGAGTACTACATCCCATTTGGAGAGGCGGATATAAAGAAGGACGGCAAAGATGTAACAATAGTATCTACTTCCAGGATGGTACACGAATCTTTAAAAGCAGCAAAAAATTTGGAAAAAGAAGGAATTGACGCAGAAGTTATCGATTTAAGAACTCTTGTCCCCTGGGACAGAGAGAAAGTACTGGAATCCGTGAAAAAAACACATCACCTTGTTGTCGCACATGAAACGTGGAAACGCGGCGGATGGGGAGCAGAAGTTGCATCTGTTGTACAAGAAAAAGACTTTGACTATTTGGATGCACCGATTCTCCGTGTAGGCGCACACAATGTCCACATACCGTTCAGCGCAGTGCTTCAAGATTTTGTCGTACCTGACCATAAAGATGTGGAGAAAGCCGTAAAGAGTGTCGTGGGAGGTGTATAGTGATTGAGGTAAGAATGCCCAAATTTGGGCTTTCAATGGAAAAAGGGTTTATCACAAAATGGTATAAGAAAGAAGGAGACCCTGTAAAAGAAGGGGATGCACTTTTTGAAGCAGAATCGGAAAAAATAACAAATGATGTCCCTGCTCCGGGGGATGGTTTCTTAAAAAAAATTGTCGTTCAGGAAGGTGAAGAGCAAACTGTAGGGGAAATTATTGCATACATCGCGGAAAACGAAAAAGAACTCAAAGCTGAGATTAAAGAAAAACAGGTTAAGGAAATTAAACAGGAACCGAAAGAAGAAATCTATGAAGAAAAGCCGGAGGCTTCTGCTGATATTAATAAAGAGGAATCGCATCTTATAAAAGCATCGCCGATTGCAAAAAAGCTGGCACGTGAGCATAATATTGACCTTTCCTCGGTAAAAGGAAGCGGCCCAAACGGCAGAGTTATTGAAAAAGACGTTTTGGCAGTAATTTCCGGAACAGTGCCGTCATATGCACAAACTAAGGAACATACTGAAGAACTTACCCCTTTAAGAAAAACAATTGCAGAAAATCTTGCAAAATCTTACAGAGAATCCGTTCTTGTAACAAATATGACTGAAGTAGATATGTCAGCCCTATTCTCATTTAAGGAAAATTACAAAGAAAAGGTTTCAGTTACGGCTATTCTCGTAAAGGCCGTTGCTGAAGTCCTAAAAACTCTTCCTAAGTTTAATGTAAATTTTGACGGTAATGTTTTAAAAATATTTTCCGCTGTAAATATCGGAGTTGCAGTAAACACTGAGAAAGGGTTGATGGTCCCTGTGGTAAAGGGTGCAGGCACTTTGCCCCTTCCCAAAATAAGCAGAAGAGTAAAAGAAATATCGGATGCCGCAAGAAACGGAAACGTAGGCCCTGACGATTTATCAGGTTCTCATTTCACGATAACGAACCTTGGAATGATGAGAACGGATATGTTCACGCCTGTTCTCAACAAAGGAGAAGTTGCAATTCTTGGGGTTGGCAGAACAGTAAAAAAACCTGTCGTTGTTGATGGAAACAAAATAACAATTCAACCGATGTGCTGGTTTAGCTTGTCCTATGACCACCGGATCATTGACGGTGCAGATGCAGCACAGTTCTTAGGTGAATTATCCTCAATTATTGAGGATAGTAGCAATTTAAGTATTTTGTTTAAAGATTTAAATTAAGGCAAAGGAGGCCTATTATGGATGTAGGAAAAGTAGAAATTTTTTACGATGAGGCTGCGGATCTCAACTTATTAAAGGAAAGAAAAATCGCAGTTATGGGTTACGGAAACCAAGGTAGGGCTCAAGCTCTATGCTTGCGAGATAGTGGTATGAACGTTGTTGTGGCAGACTTGAAGGGTTCTCCTACCTGGAAAAAGGCAGAAGAAGACGGGATGAAAATAATGACAGTAGGCGAGGCGGCTCAGTGGGCAGATTATATACAGGTACTTCTTCCAGATGAATTGCAGAAGTCAATATATGATAAAGAAATTGCTCCCTACATGACTAAAGGGAAAGTTCTTGGGTTTTCTCATGGGTTTAATATTTTTTATCATCAAATTATTCCTCCTGCTGGTGTAGATGTAGTAATGGCAGCACCAAAAGCCCCAGGTGCAATTGAAAGAAGATTATATACAGAAGGCAAAGGTGTACCCGCACTTGCTTGTGTGGATAAAGATGCAAGCGGTAAAGCATGGGATCTTGTCTCAGCATACTGTAAAGCACAGGGATGGACAAGGGCAGGAGTTATCAAATCAACGTTTAGAGATGAAACCGTAGAAGATTTGTTTGGAGAGCAAGCAGTATTATGTGGTGGAGTAGTAGAACTTGTAAAAGCTGGTTTTGAAACACTTGTTGCAGCAGATTTTCCTCCTGAATTAGCTTATTTTGAGACATATCACGAGCTTAAATTAATTGTGGATCTTATGTATGAAGGAGGAATTGTTCATATGTTCAATTCTATCAGTAACACTGCAGAGTATGGAGCTCTTACAAGAGGAAAAATGGTTATAACAGAAGAGACAAGGAAGAATATGAAAAAGATACTGGAAGATATAGAAAATGGGACTTTTGCAACAGAATGGCTCCTTGAAAATAAAGTAGGCAGACCAAAATTTAGAAGTCTATTAGAACAGCAGAAAAATCATCTCATAGAAAAAGCAGGTGAAAGAGTAAGAAGTATGTTCCCGTGGTCTAAAAACACTGGGAAAAAGAAATAAAAAATTTTTAAGGAGGAGGTAAAAATTATGCGAAAATTCATTAGCATTTTCTTAGTGATTGTTTTGGTTATTGGTTTAAAGATTTAAATTAAGGCAAAGGAGGCCTATTATGGATGTAGGAAAAGTAGAAATTTTTTACGATGAGGCTGCGGATCTCAACTTATTAAAGGAAAGAAAAATCGCAGTTATGGGTTACGGAAACCAAGGTAGGGCTCAAGCTCTATGCTTGCGAGATAGTGGTATGAACGTTGTTGTGGCAGACTTGAAGGGTTCTCCTACCTGGAAAAAGGCAGAAGAAGACGGGATGAAAATAATGACAGTAGGCGAGGCGGCTCAGTGGGCAGATTATATACAGGTACTTCTTCCAGATGAATTGCAGAAGTCAATATATGATAAAGAAATTGCTCCCTACATGACTAAAGGGAAAGTTCTTGGGTTTTCTCATGGGTTTAATATTTTTTATCATCAAATTATTCCTCCTGCTGGTGTAGATGTAGTAATGGCAGCACCAAAAGCCCCAGGTGCAATTGAAAGAAGATTATATACAGAAGGCAAAGGTGTACCCGCACTTGCTTGTGTGGATAAAGATGCAAGCGGTAAAGCATGGGATCTTGTCTCAGCATACTGTAAAGCACAGGGATGGACAAGGGCAGGAGTTATCAAATCAACGTTTAGAGATGAAACCGTAGAAGATTTGTTTGGAGAGCAAGCAGTATTATGTGGTGGAGTAGTAGAACTTGTAAAAGCTGGTTTTGAAACACTTGTTGCAGCAGATTTTCCTCCTGAATTAGCTTATTTTGAGACATATCACGAGCTTAAATTAATTGTGGATCTTATGTATGAAGGAGGAATTGTTCATATGTTCAATTCTATCAGTAACACTGCAGAGTATGGAGCTCTTACAAGAGGAAAAATGGTTATAACAGAAGAGACAAGGAAGAATATGAAAAAGATACTGGAAGATATAGAAAATGGGACTTTTGCAACAGAATGGCTCCTTGAAAATAAAGTAGGCAGACCAAAATTTAGAAGTCTATTAGAACAGCAGAAAAATCATCTCATAGAAAAAGCAGGTGAAAGAGTAAGAAGTATGTTCCCGTGGTCTAAAAACACTGGGAAAAAGAAATAAAAAATTTTTAAGGAGGAGGTAAAAATTATGCGAAAATTCATTAGCATTTTCTTAGTGATTGTTTTGGTTATTGGTGTGTTTGCTATTGGCCTTACAGGATGTAGTAAACCAAAAGCACAACCAAAACAACCAAAACAACCTGTTTACAAATCAAGAGTGATTAAGCTTGCCGATGTTGTAAATGCGAAAGATTCATTCAATGTAGCTGCTAGAAAGTTCAAAGAGGTTGTTGAAAAGGAAAGTGGTAACAAGATAAAAATTGAGATACATCCTAATGCTGAATTGGGTGACGAAAGAACTTTAATAGAAGGTATGCAGCAAGGTACAATAGATATGGGTATAATTACAGATGGACCTATTGCTAACTTCCTTCCAGAGATTGCCGTTTTTGAAATGCCTTTTCTATTTGGTACACCTGATGAAGCATATCATATTTTGGATGGACCAATCGGACAGAAGGTTTTGAATGATTTAGAAAAGGTTAACCTTCATGGCCTTGCATTTGCTGAGAGAGGGTTCAGGAATCTCACAAATAGCAAGAGACCCGTAAAAACTGCTGCTGATGTTAAAGGGCTAAAGATAAGAGTAATGGAGAACCCCCTTTATGTAGACACATTTAAAGCATTGGGGGCAAATGCGGTGCCTATGGCTTGGGGTGATTGCCTTACGGCCCTTAAACAAGGTACAATTGATGGGCAAGAAAACCCTGTTGTCGTTATTTATGCCTTTAAACTCTGGGAATCTCAGAAGTATATGACTATGGACAGGCATACCTATGCTCCAGCCACGATTCTAATGAGTTTGAAACTCTGGAAATCTCTTACACCGGAGGAACAAAAACTCTTTACAAAAGCAGCTGATGAAGCAAGAGATGCTGCAAGAAAGTATGATAACGATAATGAAGCGGCACAACTGACAGAGATAAAGAAGCATATGCAGGTAATAGAAAATCCTGATTTAGCATCTTTCAGAGAAGCAGTAAAGCCTGTATACGAAAAATATGGACCTAAGTTTGGAGATCTTCTCACTCAGATTCAAGATGAATTGAAAAAATATAGGGGAGAAAAGTGATTGCAGTAAAGTAATAGTTACGTGTAGGGAGCAGTCTTCGGTGTATTAACTGCTCCCCTCGCTATTACATCTACATCATTTAGGAGGGAAGAATGCGAAAGAGGTTGCGTGAAAGGTTTGAGAGTACAGCAGATTTAATAGATTCTGTGATAAGTAAATTTGTGTTGCTTCTTCTTCTTGGAATGTTCGTTGTAATAAATTTACAGATCATATCAAGAGAGTTTTTTACAGCATTCTCTTGGACAGAGGAGCTTTCAAGATACCTTCTTATATGGGTTAGTCTTTTTGCTGCAACTATCGCTTATAGAAAAGGCGCACATATTGCCATCACCTTTGTAGTAAAATCATTCAGGAAAAAGCAAAGGCAAATCATTAAGTTTATAATGGATTTATTCTCTGCAACATTTTTTATTACCATGATCTACTATGGCTTTAAAATGATTTCTATGGAAACTTACCAGAAATCTCCTGCTATGCAGATTCCTATGCAGGTAGTATATCTTTGTATTCCTCTTACTGGTATCATTATGCTATATTATGTTTTAATTGAAATCTTGAAATTTAACTTTAGGGAGGAAGAAAGCAAATGAGCGCTGGCATTGTATTTTTACTGTTATTCACTACATTCAGTTTATTTTTGATTTTTGGTATGCCCATAGCAATCGCTATAGGTACTTCTTCTTTTATTATTCTTCTTTTAGGGAAAATACCGTTAGTTATTGTTCCCCAGAGAATGTTTGCAGGTATGGATTCGTTTGCCTTGATTGCAGTACCTTTCTTCATTTTAGCAGGAGATTTAATGTCGGAAGGGAAGACATCTGAATTAATAATGGATTTTGTTGAGTCGTTACTTAGTTTTTTAAAAGGTGCACTTTGGCCCGTTGCAGTACTTACTGCTATGATTTTTGCAGGCATCTCTGGTTCTTCTGCAGCAGATACTGCTGCAGTAGCGGGTGCGCTAATTCCTGAACTGAAAAGAAGAAAATATGATAAAGATTTTTCTTCTGCTCTTATAGCAAGCGCAGGAAGTATAGGAATAGTAATTCCTCCGTCAGTGCCGATGATTCTCTACGCATTTATTACATATGCTTCTATTTCTAAATTATTTCTTAATGGTTTTATCCCTGGTACTTTGATGGGTGTCGCTTTAGCAGCTATTGCGTTAAGAAAGGCTTATAAAGAACATTATGCGGGAGGTGGCAGACTCTCTTTTAGAAATATTTGGGCTACATTTAAAACAGCAATTTGGGGACTATTAACACCTATCATTATTTTAGGAGGTATTTTCTCAGGGAAATTTACACCTTCTGAGTCTGCAGTAATAGCAGTGGATTGGGCTATTATTGTTTCACTTTATATTTACAGAGATAAGAGATGGAAAGATATTTTTCGTATTATTGTTAAATCTATGATAACTGCTTCTCTTGTTATGTTTCTGATTTCTACTGCAAGAGTCTTTGCATGGATCTTAGCGAATTGGAGTATTCCAACAATGTTGACGAATGGAGTCCTTTCAATAAGTACGAATAAGTTTGTTATAATATTACTCATAGATCTTATTTTACTCATTGCAGGTATATTTTTGGAGACTGCATCCATTATTATTATTTTTACTCCCCTCCTCTTTGGCCTAGCAACAAGTATAGGTATAAGCCCTGTTCATTTTGGTATTATAGAGACTGTTGCATTAGCTATTGGTATGGTTACTCCTCCTGTGGCTATAAATCTTTATGTGGTAAGTGGAGTTACAGGAATTCCTATTGAACAAATTAGTAAAGCTGAAATTCCACTTTTACTGGCTTTAATAGGGGTTCTTATACTTGTAACATATCTTCCAATGATCTTTCCAAAAATTATTTTTTAAGAAAGGAGCAAATGGATATGAAAATTTGTTTATTTAAGAACGAAGATAGTATACCAAGAGTTGGGATATTTGAGAAGAAAAATATAGTGGATGTCCAGCAAGTAATAGATGTAATGACAGATTTAGGTATAAGCGATAAACTTCAGATAAACGGAATGCCAGACCTAATCTTCAATTTCTCTTTAGTAAAAGAGATTGTAAAAAAGGCAAAGGAGATATTTAATGATAAGTTCATCTCTTTATTTGCTGATAGTAGTGCAGTACTCCTTGCCCCTGTTAGTAGTGAAAACAAAATATTATGCCTTGGAAAAAATTATAGGGCACATGCAGAAGAAATAGGAGACCAAATTCCTAAAGAGCCGATTCTTTTTGGGAAATTTGCAAGCTGTGTAATTGGTCCCGGAGAAAAAGTTATTTATCCAGATTTTGCAACAAGGGTAGATCCAGAAGTAGAATTAGCTATTATAATTGGAAAAAAAGGCAGAAATATTCCTATAGCTATGGCAGATGAGTATATCTTCGGCTATACAATCGCAAATGATTTTACGGAAAGAAATATGGAGTTTGAAGATATGAAATTAGGTAATCCATGGTTTAGATCCAAGAACTTTGATACTTTTATGCCAATTGGCCCTTATATTGTAACGAAGGAAGAAATTGTTTCTCCCCAGAATTTAGAGATATCTCTCAGTGTTAATGGAGAAGTAAGACAAAAAGGAAATACAAAAGATATGATTTTTGATGTGTACCAGCTTGTTTCTTATATTTCTAAATACTTAACTCTCTCCTTTGGTGATATAATTTCAACCGGTACTGTACCTGGCATAAAGCCCATAAAAAGAGGAGATAAAGTAATTGCAAAAATAGATGGAATAGGAGAAATTATAAATGAGATCAAATAAAACATTTGGATAATGAAGTAGGATACCTAAGATATGGTACTGATAAGGAGTTAAGAGTAATGAATAATGAGTAAGCTGTATGGGGTATTAAGGTTGTATACTAACTTCTTGCCTTCTATGAAACTCGTAGAGAAAACAAGAAAGAATAGGGAGTAAGGTGATAAAGAGATATGATACGCCTAAAACACCTTACAGAAGGATTATGGAAGAAGATGATGGTAAGGTACCCAAAGAAGTAAAGGAAAGGTTAAGAAAACAGTATGATGAACTAAATCCCATAGAGCTCAAAAGAAAGATTGATAGTTTACAGAAAAGACTGTATAGCTTCTATGAAAGGAAGGAGAAGGGAAGGAAACAGAAAGAGAAACCAAAATCCATATCTTCAAATATTCAATAGCCCTATGAAACAGAATGATTTCGTATATAATTTTAATGAGGCAACACGTGAATGAGAAGTATACATCAAGAAAACTCAGAGGGTTCCAAAGTGCACATGATGCACTGATGAAGATAAAGGAAGAAAGATATGTCAGGAATATAAAAGGAGGAAAAGAAAAAGAAGAAAAAGAAGAAACGAAAACACCAATAGCTGCAACTACTGATAAAATGGAGGGTTCTACCCTATAAAAGAATTTGACACAAAACTATTGACAGTATCAAATTTTTACAATATAATACAAATATAAAGGAGGTAGTACAATGAAAAAAACAGTAAGTTTGCTGCTTACACTGATGCTTGTCGTATCAGTAATTGTGGTAGGAATGACCGGTTGCGGCACAAAAACACAGCCGCAACAGAAACCCGCATTTAACCCAAAACCAGAGTACAATCTGAGCGTAGTAGTAGGAAACACATTCTGGTGGGGTGAAGGTGCACAAAAGTTTGCCGATATGGTAAAGAAAGACACTGATGGAAAGGTAAACATTAAAGTTTACTACGGCGGACAGTTGTTCAAGGGAAAACAGACCAACGAGTTCCAGCTTATGTCGCAAGGAGTTATAGATTTTGCCTGGGGCTCCACAATTAACTGGTCCCCTACAATTCCGGAATGCAATATTTTCTCTCTACCATTTTTCATCAACAATTATAAAAATCTTGATGCCCTCGAAAACGGTGAAACAGGAAAGGCCGTATTCACGGCAATGAAGAAAAAAGGCGTTGTAGGGCTCGCCTGGGGAGAAAACGGTTTTAGGCAGGTAACAAACAGCAAGCATGAGATCAAAGAGCCCGCTGATCTTAAAGGGTTGAAATTCAGAGTGGTAGGTTCGCCAATCTTTATCGATATCTTCAAGCAGCTTGGCGCAGACCCTGTTAGTATGTCCTGGGGTGATGCGGTAACAGCATTCCAACAAGGTGTCGTAGATGGACAGGAAAATCCGATGGGAGTCCTTATTCCAGTTAAAATCTGGCAGTACCATAAATACGTAACTCTCTGGAATTATCTTGTTGACCCTGTTATTGTTGGAGTAAATAAGGGAGTGTGGGATTCATTCCCAGCCGATATTCAAGAGGCAATAAAGAAAGATGCGGTGGAAGCTGCAAGATGGGAAAAAGATATGTGCAGAATCGGCCTTGATGATGGTAGCGCTTTGAAAGACCTTAAAGATCACTTCGGAGAAACACCTAAAATCACAGATTATATTAAGTATCTGCAGGACCAGGGAATGACAGTTACAAACCTTACCGATCAACAGAGACAGGACTTTATAAATGCTACAAAACCCGTTTACAATAAATGGATTCCAAAAATCGGAGAGGACCTTTACCAAAAAGCCAAGAAGGACATGGGAGAATAAAATTCTATAATTCCTTGCAAAATACAATATTACCCCGGGGAAATCCCCGGGGTAATATTTAAGCGGAGGTATAATGCTAAGCGGAAATTTAGAAGACGTAAACGTCCATGATCTTTTGCAGCTCATATCAAAAACGAAACACACCGGTAAACTTATAATAAAAGGAAAAGGGGTTACCGGTATTGTATTCGTAAAAAATGGAGAAATAATTAATGCGCAATTCGAAAATAGAAAAGGCATTGAAGCCCTAAAAGATCTTATAACAATTTCCAAAGGATATTTCACATTCGAAAAAACAACAATAAATGAACAAAGGGAAATTAACGTATCTATCGAAGAGATGCTTATGGAACTATTCAAGGCACTCGAAATTCGTAAAACAAACATCACTCTCAATACAATACTTTTGCTAAAATCGGAAACAAACAAAGGGAAAATCGTATTAAACGGAAACGAAATGAAAATAATCTCCTTACTAAACGGAGAAAATAGTATAAAAGAAATTGCCGATACATCAAATATATCTTATTTGGAAACAATGGAAACGGTTGAATCTTTAATAAAGAAATCCCTCGTAGAAACCAAAGGTGAAAAACAGCTCACAAAAATAAAACCTGTCCAACTAACTGTGGGTACAATAAGAAATATTTTGTCCGGGGAAGATGGTACATGGATGAGTCACCTGCTTGGAATGGCGCCGAGAAGCTTGATTGACGAATTTGAAAATGAATTCGTAATATGGATTGATGTAGAACTCATAAGCAAATGGGAAAAAGAAATAGGCAAAAAAATAACATCAATTATTGCAACAACCAATAAATATGATGAGCTTGTCCTTCAGATAAGTCCGCAAATCTCCCTTGAGGACAATATCGTATTTCATGAGAAACTTGCGAAGAAGTTTGATTTGAAAGAAGGGGACAAAATAGAAGTCGTGCCTAACATATAAACCGGAGGTGATATGAAATGGAAGATAAAATAACAAACAAAAGAAAGTTTGAAATAGATGAAATTATTATGGGAATTTTGCTGTTTATTATGGCAACAATTGCTTTTGTAAATGTGTTAGGGAGATATATTTTTCATTACTCTCTCGCATTTACCGAAGAGATTGGCGTAAACTTCTTTGTCTGGATTACCATATTAGGAATAGGTGTTGCTTTCGAGCGAAATTCACACCTTGGGATGGTAAGTCTCTTTAAAAAATTGCCAAAACCACTTAAAAAAATAGTGGTGTGGCTAAATTTTATACTAAGCGCTATTTTAATAGGAACCGTAGATTGGTTCACATTGCTCACGATTTATAAGGAGATAACAATGTTCCATTCTTCTTCTTCCGCATTGGGAATTCAGATGTGGATCTACTATCTCGGTATTCCCGTTTTTTCCATATTTGTTTTTATTAGAATGTGGAAAGGAAACAAAGAAGCTTTGGCAAAATTAGAGGAGGAATAATATGGGTAGTCCAGCGACGTTGCTTTTAATATTGTTTATAGTGCTTCTGCTTATCGGGGTACCCATCGCAATAGCACTCGGGTTTACCGCTGCCATTACAATTATAATTTACCATATGGGCATCGTAATGATTTCCAGAAACTTCTATGCAAGTATTGCAAGTTTTCCGTTGCTTGCCATCCCATTCTTTATTCTTGCAGGAATGATTCTTGAAAAAGCACAGCTCGCATCAAAAATTGCAAAGTTTCTTGAACTTATAGTTGGCAAATCAACCGGGGGGCTTGCAATGGTAGCAGTGCTTACGGCAATGTTCTGGGGTGCAATTTCCGGTTCCGGGCCTGCAACAACTGCCGCGGTAGGATTAATTTTAATTGTTCCGATGGTAAGGGGGGGCTACGATAAATACTTCTCAGCCTCTACCATTGCTACGGCAGCAAGCTTATCCATTGTTATTCCACCAAGCATTGCATTCATTATATATGGAAACATCACTTCCGTTTCGGTAAGCGGACTTTTTATGGGGGGACTTATCCCGGGAATACTCACCGGCGGATTCCTTATAGTAGCAGCATATTTTGTTTCAAAAAAGAGAAATTACAGAGGCACCTCTGAACGAGGCTCACTTAAGGAAATAATGATTGCTACGAAAGAAGCTATCTGGGCAATTCTTGCGCCCGTCATTATATTGGGCGGCATATATGCAGGAATATTCACACCAACCGAAGCAGCGGTCGTTGCTGTATTTTACAGCTTATTTGTTGCAACTGTAATTTACCACACACTAAGTTGGTATACTTTTATGGACATTCTTATAGAAGCATCCGTTACAAGTGCCGTGATTATGGCAATTGTTGCATTCGCAGGCATATTCTCCTGGACAGCCACGGTATCAGGTGTAGTGGATAACTTTACCCATATGATGCTGCATATCGCAAAAAGCCCTACGGCATTTATTTTACTTATCGACCTGCTTCTTCTCGGCCTCGGAATGATTCTGGATGCAATTTCAATTACGTACCTCGTTGTTCCGCTTATTATGCCAATGCTTGCTATCTTCCATATAGACCCTCTCTGGTATGGTGTAATTTTCGTTGTTGCCTTAGCAATAGGGCAAGCAACCCCTCCTGTAGGTGTTAATTTATTTACTGCAGCAGGGCTTATACATAGCGACCTTGACCCTATTGCACGAGAAGCAGTACCTTATGTAATTGCGGCTATTGTCGCGCTTGTAATTATTTCCCTTATACCGCAACTTTCGCTTTACCTTCCTGTGCACGCAGGATTATACAAACCAATCCCTTAGAAATAAAAAGAGGGCGCCTTTTTGTTAAGGCGCCCTTCAAACTATATCTCCCCCCTGAATATTTCTGTTTCTATTATACAGGGAGATGTTTGCAAAATGTTTGCACTACATATCAGATCCGGAAATAACTGCAAGAAACCAAATCATAACAAAGCCAAAGCGTGCAAAGTTAGAGTGCGGGATAAAAAGCCATACAATAAAAAAGACATAAGCAATTACCGTAAGCGTAATGTGTAGATATGAAATCTTCTTTGTTTCCGAAAATTTCATCCAACCTGTGAATAATGGAAGCCAATCAAAAAACGCAGCAATCAAACCATAATACGGCTTATTTATAATTGCTGCAGGCAGAAAAATAAGCCCTGCTATTGCAACACACAGAAGAGTTAATCTTTTTTTATTCACACGTTACCTCCAATATTATCTATTTATAAAAAACATTACTGATTCTTGTTTTTGTTTCCCAGGGTTGCCCGTCAAACAACACAAGGCTCGGCTCGGCTCCTTTTTTAATTATTCCTTTATTCTTGAACCCGAGTATCTTTGCAGGGACGGAAGTAACTGCTTTTAATGCATCTTCGGGTTTTATACCCTCTGAAATAATAAGGCCAACCTGAATACGCAAGAATTCTGCAGGATAAAACGGATGTCCTGATATAACAGCGGTTTCAATACCCTCTTCTATAAGTGCGGCCGGGACTTTGGGGGAAAGGTGTCCGAGCTCTTTGTCGAAACGTGAAAGAATAACCGGCCCGAATGCAACAGGTATCTTGTTTTTCTTAATTATATCCAATACGAGGTCCGCTTCCGTAGCAAAAGTAATCACTGCTTTTAGGTTGAATTCTTTTGCTATCCTTATGCTCGTTGCAATATCGTCCGCACGGAATGCCGCAAACAATGCTTTTTCTTTACCCTTTAGTACCGGGACAAGTGATTCTTCAAAAAGAGAGAATTTTTTATCCTTTTTCTTATCGTATTCCCTGGCTTTGTATAGAGAGTTCCTTATAATATACGCATTACCCATCCTCGTCATAGGCATCTTTTTCTGTTGGCCGTATGTTTGCTTCGGTGCATTATTAATAGAGAATCTCATACCGCAGGGAGATTTAATAAGCATATCCTCAACGGTTTTTCCAGTTGTCCTTATAAATGCCCCGCGTCCACCTATTGGGTTAGAGAGCCCTGGCAAAACAAGTGTTTCAAGCACGCCGCCATTTACAGCTTTTGGAAATGCTTCGTCCATAGGATTTATACCATCAAGCGCAAGTAGTTCCGGAGTTGCAGGATTTGTTTCTTCATCAAAATCGTTTCCTTCTACTTGCCCAAGTGATTCTTCTTTCAGCCCTATGCCTGAGGAAATGTCTATAAAACCCGGGGTTACAAAATCAGCTTTGAAAGTTTCGTCAGCTTTTAGTTTAGTGTCATTTCCTATATACTTTATTTCCTTTTCATCAAACAGAATTACTCTGTCTTCTAAAATTTTAGTTCCGTCAAATACTTTTTTGGCAATAATTTTCTTCATCTCATCACCTCTTATAGATAACTTTTCCTTCTGCAATAACAGCTTCACATTTTGCAGTAGAAGAGAACGGGTGTCTATCCCAAATCGACAAACTACCTACTTTTCCTTCTTCTATGCTTCCGTATTCCTTGTTTATTCCCAAAATCCGGGCAGGGTTTATCGTAATCATTCTCAAAGCTTCTTCTTCACCTGCTCCACCCTGATATGCAACAAGCCCTGCTTCAAGAGGCAAGTATTGTATGGGCATAACGGGATGATCGGTCATAAGGGCCGTCAGTACTCCTGCTTTTACAAGAAGTGCCGGAGTTTCAAACGAGGAAGAACGCGTCTCCACTTTTGGCGATACGTCAAGAAGTGGGCCTGAGATAATAGGCACTTTCTTTTTAGCAATTACATCTCTGATTACGGCAGCATCTGTTCCGTGCTCTATCACCACGTTTAATCCGAACTCTTCTTTTGCAATTCTAATCGCCGTAAGAATATCATCCGCCCGGTGAGAGTGAATTCTCAGCGGAAGTTTATGCTCAAAAACAGGAACAAGTGCTTCCATATTTAAATCAAACGGTGGTTTCTTTTTACCTTTCCGTGCCTTTATGTATTCCTTTACTTTTGCAAGAGTTTCCCTAAACGCTTTTGCAGTTCCCATACGCGTAGAAGGAAGCCTGTGCTGAGAAGAATAAACACGTTTCGGATTTTCACCAAATGCACATTTTACACCAACCGGATTTATAAGCACCATATCCTCTACCGTTTTTCCATACGTTCTCATAAGCAGGCTTTGCCCTCCAATTACATTGCCTGAGCCCGGGCCCGTAAAAACAAGAACGACGCCTGCACTTACCGCATCTTTGAATGCAGGGTCCTGTGGATTGATTGCATCTATTGCACGCATCGCAGGGGTAGCAGGATTTGTCATTTCATTACCATCCGCATCTTCCATTCCGCCCTCAAGTGCAAAAAGGCCCAAATGAGAATGTGCATCAATAAATCCAGGGAAAACAAACTTGCCTTTTGCATCAATTTTTTTTGCGTTTGCTTTTATTTTCCCTTTGGATACTTTTTTGATTTTACCGTTGTCTCCGATAAGAATGGAGCCGTTTTTTACGATTCCTTTGGCCACAGTAAAAACTGTTCCGTTTTCTATTAAAACCATCTCGCCTCCTTGTAAAAGTTTTAGATTCTTTTTTAGTATATAACAAATCTACTAAAATTAAATAGATATAAAATTATATAGTTTATTTGCAAAAGAAAAATTATATATTATAATATGACTGACCAGTCAGTCAACAGAGGAGGATTGGATGAAAAAAGAAAAGATAATGCAAATAGCGCAAGAGTTGTTCTTAAGAAAAGGTTTTAGCAATGTGCCAGTGGAAGAAATTACTAAAGCTGTCGGAATATCCAAAGGCAGTTTCTATACGTATTTCAGTTCCAAAGACAATTTGTTAAAGGAAATTGCAAGTAGCTCAATAGATGCCATAAAAACCGAACTTATTATGAAATCCAAAAAAACGGCAGACCCAGTACAAGTTCTTAATAACTTTTTAAAAACAAATGTAAATCTGTCAAAAAAGTATATTTCCGGAATTGCTATCGCAGTCCGCGAGCTGAGCTTCGCAGACGTAAAAAATAA
>JALTHX010000235.1:0-6777 GCA_027076005.1 Caldisericaceae bacterium | reverse complement strand
GGATAAAGAATTTCTTCGGATGAATGCAAATAACTACCTTGGGATGTCTTTAAAAAAGGATGTTATAAAAGCGGAAGAAGAAGCTGCGGAGAAATTCGGAGTGGGCCCGGGAGCGGTAAGGTTTATCAGTGGTACATTCAAAACTCATAAGGACCTGGAAAAGAGGCTTGCAGAATTTCATAATAGAGAAGATGCTATGATTTTCAGTGCTGCCTATGCTGCTGTGATGGGGGTTCTGCCGTCCATTATTTCCAAAGATACAATTGTAATAAGTGATGAGTTAAACCACAACTGCATTATTAATGCGGTAAGACTTGCAAAATCAAAGGATAAAAAAATATACAAGCACAATTCTGCAACTGATTTGAAAAAAATATTAACAGAATCCGTGGGAAAAGGGAAAAGAGTAGTAATCGTTACAGACGGAATTTTCAGTATGAGAGGCGAATGGGCGCCACTCAAGGATATTGTGGACATTGCAGAAGAATTTAACAATAAATTTGAGGAAGGAGTTATCACGGTTGTAGATGATTCTCACGGTGTCGGAGCAATTGGAGAAACCGGCCGTGGCACAACGGAATACTTACACGAAAACCGCATTGACATCCTTGTTGCAACATTGGGTAAGGCATTGGGTGTAAATGGTGGTTATGTTGTAAGCGATAAAACTGTAATTGATTATTTGCGAGAAACTGCGGCATTTTATATTTATTCAAATCCCATTACTCCATCTGAGGCTGCTTCAGCTATGAAGGCTCTGGATATTCTTGACAGTGAACGTGGCAGAAAGCTTCTTAAACACCTTCATAAAATGACTAAGCGTTTTGAAAAGGGATTAACTAGTATGGGATATGAAGTAATAGAGGGAGACCACCCGGTAGTGCCTTTGATGATAAGGGATACTTATAAGACAAAAGAACTTGTATCGTTTCTTGTGGATAACGGAATTCTTGCGACAGGCCTTGCCTACCCTGTTGTCCCTAAGGGTGATGAAGAAATCAGGTTTCAGGTCTGTGCGGACCATACGGAATACGACATTGATTATGCGTTGAATGTGCTTAATAAGTATAAAGAGACACATTAATTCCTATGGCACCTTGCACCGTAGGAACATTTTAGCTTAGATAAAAGTTATTATATAATAAAATATATGAAAAGGAGTTTTATAAATGGATAAGGCTGCAATTGTACTTGCTGCAGGCATAGGGAAGAGGATGCATTCAAAATTGCCCAAGGTTTTGCATAAAATTTGCGGCAGAGAGATGGTATTGTATCCCATAGATGCGGCTAAAAATGCTGGATTTGGTAAAGTTGTTGCCGTAATTTCCAAAAATATGGATTCGGATATTTTTAAAAATTCAGCAATTGTTGCGTATCAAGATGTGCCTCTTGGCACTGGGGATGCTGTGCGAAAAGGCCTTGATGCAATAAAAGGCTTTTCTGCTGACATGGATGTGCTTATCCTTACCGGTGATAACCCGCTTATTAAAACAAGAGATATTGAGCGGTTCTATGACTTTTACAAAGAAAGTGGCGTAGATGCAG
Organism: Caldisericaceae bacterium; assembly: GCA_027076005.1. GTDB lineage: Bacteria > Caldisericota > Caldisericia > Caldisericales > Caldisericaceae > S016-85. Next base: position 5,232 of record JALTHX010000235.1, on the reverse strand, counting down.
CACTTCTTACCGGGATAGCGGAAAATCCGAGCGGTTTAGGCAGGGTAATTAAAAAAGGCAGCAAATTTGATAAAATTGTTGAAGAAAAAGATGCAACAAACGAAGAGAAAAGAATCAAAGAAATAAATACGGGCATATACCTTTTTAAAAAAGGTATGCTTGAGGAAAGCCTCAAACATCTTTCAAATAAGAATGCTCAAGGCGAATATTATCTTACGGATACACTTTATTATCTCGAAAAAAATGGTTTTAAAGTAGGGGTTTTACGGATGGATAGAACTATCCCGGTTTACGGCGTGAACAATCGGGTAGAACTTTCTGTTGCAACAAAAATAATACAAAAAGAAATACTTGACAAGTTAATGATGCAGGGCATTACAGTTATAAATCCGGATACTACAAGCATAGGATATGGTGTAGAAATTGGAAATGACACAATTATTTATCCCGGATGTGTTATTGAGGGGAAAACGTCTGTCGGCAAAGAATGTGCGATTGGGCCAAATGCAAGAATTCTTGACGCGGAAATAGGAAAAGGTACTGCTGTTCAATTCAGCGTTGTAATAGACTCTAAGATAGGAGAAAATTGTAATATAGGGCCTTTTTCCTACGTAAGGCCTGGAAATGTATTTGGAAATGACGTGAAAATCGGAACATTTGTAGAGGTAAAAAAGTCTAAAGTTGGTAATAGGTCAAAGGTACCGCATCTTTCATATATCGGAGATGCTACGGTTGGGAAAGATGTAAATATCGGGGCAGGAACTATCACTTGTAACTTTAGCGGGCTTGAAGGGCCGCATAAGAAAAATCCTACGCTAATAGAAGACAATGTTTTTATAGGTTCTCATAACACATTGGTTGCCCCGGTTGTAATTCATAAGAATGCATATACTGCTGCAGGTTCCGTAATAAATAAAGAAGTTCCGGAATGGGCTCTTGCGATAGGCAGGGCAAAACAGGTCAACAAGGAAGAATGGGTAAAGAGGAGGAAGGACAATGCCAAGCATTAAAGACAAAGAAGTAAAGATTTTTTCGGGTAATGCCAATAGACCGCTTGCAGAAGCAATTGCAAATTATCTTGAGTTGCCACTTGGGAATATGTTTGTTTCTCATTTTCCGGACGGGGAAATTCGAGTGAGATGCCTTGAAAACGTGAGGGGAAGTGATGTTTTTATTATTCAGCCTACCTATGCACCGGCGGAAAATTTGATGGAGCTTCTCATTATGATTGATGCTCTGCGTAGGGCGTCTGCCCATACGATTGGCGCCGTAATTCCATTTTTCGGGTACGCAAGGCAGGACAGGAAGACTCAGTCAAGAGAACCAATTTCTGCGAAACTTGTTGCAAATCTTATTACAGTTGCGGGTGCAACTCGTGTTATTGCGGTGGATTTGCATGCAGGGCAGATACAGGGATTTTTTGATATCCCGACAGACAATCTTACTGCAATGATAACTCTTGCCAGATATTTCAGAGAGAAAAAGTTTGAAGCACCCGTTATTGTAGCCCCGGATGTAGGTGCAGTACATAGGGCGACTGAGTTTACCAAAGAATTTCCTTACTCTACACAGGCAATTTTTGTGAAGAGGCGTTTGAGTCCTGATGAAGTGGAAATAAATAAGTTAATAGGCAATGTTAACGGTAAAACTGTAATTCTTGCTGATGATGCAATTCATACGGGTGGCACAATCGTTTCAGCTGCAAGAGAAGTAATGAGGCGCGGCGCAAAGGAGGTATATGCCTGTGCAACACACGGGATATTTGCAGGAAATAGTCTGAAACTTATAGAAGAGTCTCCAATAAAGGAACTTGTAGTAACGGATACGGTTTTGAAAGAGAGAAAATTGCCCGACAAAATAAAAATTTTAAGTGTTGCCCCCCTAATAGGAGAGGCAATCAAGCGTATTTCTCTTCATCAGTCTATCAGTGCACTGTTTGAACAAAATAGTGAAAAGTGATATAATTGAGCGTTTGAAATTTGCATAGGCGAGGTGAGTAATGAGAAGAATATCATTAGAAGTGAAAAAAAGAGATGTAAAAAAGAAGGGTATGCTGAATGATTACAGAGGGCAGGGCTTGATACCTGCAATTGCATACGGCGAAGGAGTAGAGCCTACACCAATTGTTTTAGACAGGAAAGGGTTTTTGAAAACTCTCCACAAAGAAGGCGTAAATATAATTTTTGACCTTACACTGGATGGAACGCCTTACCCTTCTATTATAAAAGAAATGCAGAAGGATCCGATTACAGATGTAATCCTTCATATGGATTTTCAGCTTGTCAACATTAATAAACCTGTTCATACCAATGTTCCGGTAGAAGTTGTAGGAGAGGCAAAGGGTGTAAAAATTGGCGGGTTGCTTGAGCAAGAGGTTTATGAGCTTGAAGTTGAAGCGAAGCCACTTGACCTTCCGGAAAAGATTGTAACAGATGTGTCTGAGCTGGACATCCACGATGTAATTTTTGTAAAAGATTTGGATATACCTGAAACTGTTAAAGTTTACACAAACCCGGGTACTCCTGTTGTGTCGGTTGTAACTCCGACAAAGGAAGAAGCTCCTTCACCTGTTGAAGAAGAAGTCGTTGCTGAAGGTGAAGGAAATAAAGAAGAAGCTACAACTACAACAGAAGAAGCAAAGAAGGAGTAAAGTTATTTTTACTGTTCTTAGTGATTATGTGTCAGCGGGGAGAACCCGCTGGCTTTGTTTATAGGCGGAAATGAGAATAGTTTTTATAGGCGACATTTTTGGAAAGCCTGCGAGGAGGGCACTATCGGAATTTATTCCTAAATTGCAAGATTCTTTTAACCCTGATTTTATTTTGGCAAATGGGGAAAATGCTGCTCATGGTGCAGGTATGACCGGAAAAGTAGCAGAAGAGCTGTTTTCATTAGGAATAAACGTTTTAACAGGTGGCAATCATTCATTTGATAAGCGTGCAATCTGGGACGATTGGGGTAGCTTTCCGTTTCTTTTGAGGCCTGCAAATTTTCCTGATGGTTCACCCGGAAAGGGATATGCATTGGTAAAAAATAGAGGGTTTGGCCTCTGCGTAGTAAATTTGCAAGGTAGGGTAGGACTACTCCCGACATCTTCTCCTTTTGAAACAATAGACAAAATTATAAAAGAAGTTTCCAAAGAAACATCCAATATTATTGTGGATTTTCATGCCGAAGCAACTAGTGAGAAGATGGCTTTTGGTTTTTATGTAGATGGGAAAGTCAGTGCCGTAATAGGCACACATACGCACATTCCAACTGCGGATGCACGGATTCTGGAAAATGGCACTGCTTATATTACGGATTGCGGAATGTGCGGAGTGGATAATTCTGTTATTGGTCTGGATAAAGACGTTGCTTTGAAGCGGTTTACTACTTTATTGCCATACGGATTCAAGGTAGCTGAAGGTACGGTAAGGATGGATTTTGTTGTTCTTGATATTGGGGAAAATGGAAAAACACAGAAAATTAGTCAATTTACATGGAGAGAGAAAGATAGCGAATCTTAACGAAATTATACCTGAATTTGTAAAAGAGCTTTCTAATAAGCTTGGCGAAATTTACCTTGTAGGTGGAACACTCAGAGATATGCAGCTTGGGTATACACCTTTTGACTTTGATTTTGTTGTTTCTGATTTAGGGACTGTAAAAGAGTTTTTGAATAATAGGAATATAAAATTCTTTGTTTTAAATAATGATAAATTTCCTTTTCTCCGTGCAGTAATAAACCATAGAACATTTGATTTTATAGAAATATACAATGGGAGTATTGAAGAGGATAAGAATAGAAGAGATTTTACAATAAACGCACTTTATTATAACATAAAAGAGAATAGATTTATAAAAGATGAATTAGCTCTTTCAGATATAAAAAACAGAATTCTTAGGGCAGTAAGTAAGGTGTCTGTTGGAAATGACCCCATCCGTGCACTTCGCGCCATACGTTTTATTGCAAGATTTCACCTTTCGGTTGAGAAAAACACACTTCTTTCAGTAAGAGAGGGATTTAAATTATTAAAACAGGCACAATCCGAGCGAAAAAATGAAGAAATGCGGAGGATTTTATCTATATCATATAAAAATGTTTTAAGTGCGTTTGGCTTGATTTTTGAAAAGGATACTTCCGTTATTGCCGAGAAACTATCTATTTGTAATAAGTTTCCACTTCTTCATAGTGAACTAAGTAAAGGGGTTTCTTATGATGGCCTTTGTGAGATATATCTAATTAGCAAAAAATTTTCTCTTAATCGTGTCAATATCTTTGCCCTTACAAAGAAAGAAGAAGCATTTGTGAGAGTTTTGGAGAACGCGACCTGTAATTTTGAAACTCTATTCAATATTTTTATAAAAGATAGTATTTATTCCGCACTGGCATCGGCCTCACTGTATTGTTGTGAAGAGAACGCAAAGCGTGTTGAGAAATGGAATGAAATAAAAATAGACGGGAATATGCTTAAAAGAAACTATCATATTGAAGGTAAGATGTTGGGAAAGCTAAAAAATGAAATACTTGGAAAGGAATGCAAGCGAATTTATGAAAACATTTAAGATAATGACATACGGTTGTCAAATAAACGAATATGAATCCCAAAAGTTTCGTGAGTTCCTTATCAGCAGCGGGCTTAATGAAGTGGCTAATGAAAAAGAAGCGGATATTGTGCTTTTAAACAGTTGTGCCGTACGTGAAAAGTCTGAACTGAAATTAATAAGCAGAGTGGGGTATATAAGAAAACTTTTTTACAAATATGGAAAGCCGATGTCTATTGTTACAGGATGTGTCGCAACCGTAAAAGAAAGTGAGATTCGGCGTGTAGGCAAGAGAAGTGTTGCGCTTGTTATGAAAGGAACGCGTTCCCTTAAAGAGAGAATAAACGAGCTGAAAGAATTTTTAGGCATAGAAAATATAACAACTCGTGTAGAGGCAAAAGGTGTATTTGCTTATGTTCCCATTATTTTCGGATGTAATAATTTTTGTACGTATTGCATCGTACCGTTTACAAAAGGCAGGGAGAGAAGTAGGACGCAAGAAGATGTACTTAAGGAAATACAAAACCTTGCTCAAAATGGTGTTCAGGAGATAGTCTTGTTGGGACAGAATATAAATCATTACGGAAGAGATCTCGGATACAAAAACGGGTTTGTAGAAATCCTTGAGAAAGTAAATGAGATAAAAGGGGTGAAGAGAATTCGTTATCTTACCCCGCATCCGGCAGATTTTACAATTGAAGATTT
>JALTHX010000234.1:0-2222 GCA_027076005.1 Caldisericaceae bacterium | reverse complement strand
GGATATATACGGTGCGGTATGGGGAGCCCAATTCGGAGATTTAACAGCTGTTGCAGTGTATATTCAGCGACTGCGGAGAAAAATTGAGAATGATCCCTCGCATCCCGTATTTTTAGAAACAGTAAGGGGCAGGGGGTACAGGTTCAATAGGGGTTAGTTTTGAGTTTACGGACTAAATTTCTGTTTTTAGTTATAGGGATCACAATAATACCCTTTCTAATTGCCACTGCGGTAATGGTAAGCTTAATGACCGGTGAGGATACGCACGCTATTGTTAGGGAATATGTAACAACCCGAAGGTGGATACGGAAAAACCTCTACGAATCCGGCCGGAATATCGACCTTGAAAAGCTCATAAACGAAAAACCCAGATCTGTTGAGTTTATTGTTCTAAATGATAGGGATAAACTCGTATATTCCACGGTAAAACTTCCTGCGGCAGGAAATACAGCGGAAAATACGGGTGCGTTGGAGTATGTTTATAATAATTCCAAAGAATATGAATTTCAGATTATCGGCCGTTCGGTTAAAGGCAGAGGGGCTGCATTTTTTATAGTCCAGGTTCCGAGAATTGAGAACAGCTTCGTTGAACAGAGATATATCTTTTCTCTGGGTTTGCCTCTTCTCTTGCTTATCTTCTCTTCTGCAATGTCAATCTATATAGTACGCAACATAAGGTCTTCCATTGCTTCATTAGAGCATGCAACGAGGAAAATAGCAGATGGTGATCTTGATTTTAACCTGGAAGTAAAAGGGAATGATGAAATTGCATCGCTTAAACGTTCCTTTAATACGATGAGGCAGAGGGTAAAGGATGAATATGCCAGGCGGTCCAGGTTTATTATGGGAGTATCTCACGATTTAAAGACTCCCCTTGCACTTATCGAGGGTTATGCCGATGCCATTCAGGACGGCTATGCAGATAAACCGGAAAAAATGGAGAGGTATCTGTCTATTATTAAAGAGAAGTCGAAGATTTTGGAACAGAGGATTGCCCGCTTAATAGATTTTGTGAAACTCGAAACAGGAGACTGGAAACTTACAAACAGGGAAGTAAATATGCTTTTATTCCTGCGTGAGCTTGCAGACAGATATACCGAAGATGCGGAAATCCTGGGGTATTCATTTAAGACAAATATAGAGGTTCCGAAAAACCTCTCCGTACGGATGGACCAGGAACTCATTCTGCGTGCCTTCGAGAATCTTATTAACAATGCAATTCGGTATTCTGTAAAGGGAGGTACAATAGAGCTTAAAGCAGGCATAGACTCTAAAGCGTCTTCCGGCAGGCTGGATATTGATATCAGCAATTATGGAGCAGGTATTACAGAAGAAGAACTTTCCTTTATATTTGAACCCTTTTATAGGGGAACCAATTCAAGACGTGAGGAAGGGCTGGGTCTGGGGCTTTCCACCGTTAAATCCATTATCCAGTCTCACGGATGGTCTATTAATGTAAAAAGTGTAAAACAGAGCGGCCCATCTGCCGGCGCTGCAAGAATCATTTTTACAGTATCTATTCCGTTAACGAAATAGTTTTCCAATAGAAGTTATTTCATATAAAGTAGCAATCTCCCGTATTCGTTAATTATGGCAATGTGAGTTATGTCGGTAGAATCATCCTAACCCATGAAATATAAAAGGTGTATGAATTTTAGAGGTCTTTAACTGTAGCATCGATAAAGATATAATAATTCTTATCATAATTGCAATATCTATAGTTTCTCATGCTAATACATTTGAAATTAACATATAGAGCAAAAATCCAGGGGGACTGTTTTGAAAAAAATCAATTTGGATTGGGAAGGCTTTCAAAGGAACCTTCAGCGTGAAGGAACGCCTGAGCGTGTATTCTTTTTTGAACATGGCATCGATGAAAGCATTCAGCAGGAAATACAAAAAAAATATCAAATATGGGATCGCTTAAATCCCAACTCAGATGATTACAGTTTCAGGAAACCGATAGAGACTCACCGCTTTTTAGGCCTTGAGCTTATGCGAGTATTTCCACCTAAAGCCAGGATGGTAGGTACTACGGCATTAGATGGTTGGGAGAATGAGCGAGAAGGAGCTATTAATTCCTGGGAGGATTACGAGGCTTATCCGTGGCCTGACCCTGCAGATGCAGATTATAGTGTTCTTGAATACTATGAAAAGAATCTGCCGGAAAACATGCGTACATTTGCTGTACTTGACCTGTGGGAAGTTGTGCGGCCACTATT